>DQSP01000154.1 GCA_015663215.1 Sulfurimonas sp. | reverse complement strand
CATATATGGCTTCTATCTCATCATAACCTTTTGTGATGGCTCTTTGTGGTGGTTTTCTAAACCCAAGTGAATAGATATACTCCATTTTTTGACTGAGAAGTTTATGAGGTAAAGAGTCGACTCCAACTCCATAGGGTAAAAAGACTAAGTTTCGTTTAGCCGTTACCTTAGAGTCAAGTTGTCTAAGACTTCCAGCCGCTGCGTTTCGAGGGTTTGCAAAAAGAGCTTCCCCATCTCTTAAACGCTGCTCATTTATGCGCTCAAACTCATCTTTAAATATTACAACTTCCCCCCGAATCTCTATAGTCTCTTTATGTTCTATACTTAAAGGTATGGACTTGATAGTACGAACATTTTGAGTGATAAGTTCTCCCACAGTTCCATCTCCACGAGTGATACCCTTTACTAAAACACCATTCTCATAAACGAGATTTAAAGAGGCTCCATCGTATTTTGGCTCACAGTAAAAGCTTACATTTGAGTCGAGTTTATATGTCTTTGTGAGCCACTTGTCAAGCCCCTCCTGATCAAATATATCTTCAAGTGACCACATACGAGAAAGGTGAGGCTCTTTAGTAAAACCATCACTGACCATATCCCCTACTCTCTGCGTTGGCGACTCAGGTAAAAGCTCACTAGGATGCTCTTCTTCATATGCCACAACCTCATGATAAAGCTTGTCATACACCTCATCCGTAGTGATAGGATCATCCAAAACATAATAATGTTCCGCATAAAGATTTAGTTTTTCTACCGCGTTTATATACTCTTCTTTTTTCATACTCTTATTTTATCTAAAAATCTCTTTGAGGAGTTTAAGAATATCACAATAGCTATACCCAGTACTTAGGATAAAACCTTTTTGGATTAGATGACAGGTTGTTGATAAAGAGTGCTATAAACAACATGACAAATGATACCAACAAAATTGGTGATATGATAAGGTAAAACCCTAGTTCGTGGATTTGCTCACTTCCTATGATGGAGATAAGGGCTGTTGCTCCTCCTGGTGGGTGCATAGTTGCTGTTAGATGCATCGCAATTATGGAGAGTGAAACTGCTAAGGCACTTAGTATCATCAAGTCAAAGGAAAGAAACTTATAGATAAGCACACCAACAAGAGTTGAGATGATATGCCCTCCTATGAAGTTTCTCGGTTGTGAAAAATCAAGTTGTGGGGCACCATAGATAAGTACTGCTGAAGCACCAAAAGAGCCTATGAGAAAGAAGTTATCCATAGTACTAGTTGATAAGTAGTTTGCAAAAATAGATATAGCTATGATGGCTAAAAAAGCTCCTAAACCTGACCAAAGTATTTCGGATACTTGTCTGTGTTTAGGACTTTTTTCAAATCCTTTCATTTTGTTAAAATAATTTTTTATTGCTAAATACATGAAATATTATCCTTACAAACATTATACCTTGATACAAGAAAGATGTTAATTTAAATACGATAAAATAAAAAAAACAATTTTTGGATAACTATATGAAAATGATAATGGCTAAGTCACAAAATGCACAAGATGCTTACAAACTTGTTAGAGCTTTACAAAAAAGGTTTGCAGATAAACTCTCTGCTCTTTCAAGCGAAATAGGTCAAAACAAAGCTTTCGAAGAAGTGACTTGGTTACGTGATGAGGGTCTTCATGGTGGTGGGAGTCGATTTGAATCTCGCGACAGTACTCTTTTTAACACGGGCAGTGTAAATGTTTCTCAGGTTCATTATGATGACAAACCTGAGAAACTCTTAAGCTCAGCTACTGCTATCTCAACTATTATCCATCCTAAAAACCCACATGTTCCTTCTGTTCATATCCATATTAGTCTTACAGAGATGCGCGATGGTAGTGCTTACTGGCGTGTTATGGCGGACTTGAACCCTAGTGTCCAACATAGTGAAGATAAGGTAACGTTTGATAATGCTTTGAGAGATTTAGCTGGGAGAACATATACTGAAGGAAAACTCCAGGGGGAGAAGTACTTTGACATTCCAGCCCTTAGTCGCAAACGCGGAGTTTCACACTTTTATCTTGAAAACTACTTCACAGCCGACAAAGAACAAGATGCCCTTTTAGCACAGAGCTTTGGTGAGGGTATCATAGATGCTTACATAAACATAATCACTCTCGCATTTGAGCAAAGAAAAGAGATAAGTGAAGAAGATAAACAGACACAAGTAGACTACCACACACTCTATCTTTTTCAAGTACTCACACTTGACCGAGGTACGACATCTGGACTTCTTGTTCACTCACAAAATGATGTGGGCATTATGGGGTCTTTACCAACACATATAAACAAAGGGCTTCTACTTTCATGGACAAATAAAGTTCAAATACCACAAGATGAGCTTGTGAAAAAACTTGTAAATGTTATAGGTGAAGATGGGGCTATTGATGTGCCTACAAAAGAGAAACTAGCACAAGTTGTAAGAGAACACTATACAACTCACAAAGAGGCACTCTCTCTTCAAGCTAGTGGAAATTCCATACCTCCAACTGTGCGAAATCACAAGGCATAAAAATTAGACTTTAGTATATAACCACTCGCGTTTTTGATAAATATACCAGTAAATGATTCCCTTTATGAGGGTTTCAATATTCATAATAATAAAAATTACAACAATCCCATATCCCATTTCATAAGCTATATAAGAGGGTATAACTCTTAAAAACCATAAACTCATAACATTTACTTTGAGTGTTGTTTTTGTAGCACCTGCTCCACGGATAGCTGAAGAGTAGACAAAAACTATAGCGAGCGGGATTTGGGCTAGTCCTACTAAGATGAGATACTTTGATGCTACGGCTACTGCCAAGGCGTCTTTTGTGAAAAAACTCACTAAATACTCAGGAATAAGTATCATAACCAGCCCTACACTTCCCATAAAGACATAAGCAATTCGTCCACTAATGATTCCCATGTCATAGGCTTTATCGAAGTTGTTTGCTCCTATGTTTTGACCTATTAAAGCCATCGCCGCTATTGCAAAGCCAAAACCTGGCATAAACGCGATGCCTTCTACTCTGAGCCCTACTTGATACCCTGCAAGTTCAGCCGTTCCATAAGCCGTTATGATGCTTACAAAAATTAAAAAGCTCATACTCGATATGCCACGGTCAAGAGCAGCTCCCCATCCAACATGCCAAACACGAATCAAATCTTTTACTCGTATGAGTGGTAAAAAGTCTAGTTTTGAGTTCATCTTTTTAATGAGTATATAGTAAGCTACAACATTAAAACTGTAAGCGATTATAGTCGCGATTGCAGCACCCTCAATTCCCATAGCTTCAAATCCAAAATGACCAAAAATCAAGACATAGTTTAGACCTGCGTTTATAAATGCAGAGAAAAGCTTAATATAGAGCGAACTTTTTGTATCACCAGCTGCTGAGAGTGCATTGTAAAGTAGGTTGTCTATAAAGATAACAACTAGACCAAGAGAGAGTATCTTAAAGTACATAGAACCCTGCTCTACTACATCAGGAGCTGAACCCATCACCTCATACATCCAAGAGCTACCAAAATAAGTTGCTACACTTATAAAAAATGAAAGAATGATGGCAAAAACTGTAAGAGAATAGAGTAGTGCCGAGGCCCTGCGTTTACGACCTTGACCGATGAAACGCGAGATAAGAGCATTTCCACCGACTACATACAGAGTCATCAAAACATTGATAATCATCATAAACTGCATACTTAGACCTACAGCGGCTAGGGCAGCAGTTGAGATTACCCCAACCATTAGCATATCTATGAGTATTTGGAGTATATCTACTAAGTGTTTTAGAGCAGCAGGAATTGCAAGGGCAAATACTTTTTTTGTATCATTTGAGATTAGTCTAAGTATTTTGCTACCTCTTGAATCTCAGCTATAAGTGCCTCTTTTGTCTTAAAAATCAATGTTGTTCTATCTTTTACATCTTCATTTAAAGGAGTGAAGTCAAATACAAGTACATAGTGCACTATCTTTACCTTATCGCCATAAAGCTCTTCCCACTCCAAACTCATCTCAGCCACTTCACCTTGCATATCTACAACAACAGCGGGATAAAGTCTTGTGATTTTCTCTAAGTCTAAATCACCCTCACTTGATTTATAAATCATCTACTTATTTTCCTCTTTATTTATACTTTTATTCATTTTTCCACTCTTCATTTTCATAAATGCCAAAAATCCAAAAATCACTCCTACTACTATAGAAATAACTCCCCACACATCATCGCGTTCATATGCCATATATATCCAACAAACATCGGCAAAAAGATAAGCTCCAACGGCTTCATATATCTTTCCCTTAAATGTTAAAAATGCTCCGATATTTAAAAGTAAACCACCAATAACTGCTACACTTATCATGATATCTCCTCTAGTTTTTCGCGTTTTAAAACCCATGCATAATAGAGTCCGCCCAACATAAATACAAATCCCATGATAACTGCAATATACTCTAAAGAAAAATTATGTGTCGCTAAAAATCCTATCATATACGAAGTAAATGCAGCCGAACCTAAAAACATCATATCGTTATATGCCACAATTCTTCCGTAATATTTCTCTTGAATATTTTTTTGAAGTAAAGTATAGGTATAAGACCATAATGTTGTAGTACAAAAACCAACAAAAACACTCGCAATCAAAGAGAGGTAAAAATCATGCATCATATAGGCCCAAAACCAAACCGCTAAACCTTGAGCTATAAAAAGGTAGATAATACGTTTGTTGTTTATCCACTTTCCTAAAATAACAGGTCCAATCACTAACCCAACAGCACGAGCAGAGTGCATAAGTCCAAGGGCCAAAGATGTTGCAATAATAGAAGCATAGTACTGATCCACCATAAGTGCGACAAGAGCATCAAATGCCGTAAGTCCTACAAAAGCATGCACTACCATAAGGTAGAGAGCTTTTGGTGTTGCTTTAAGGTAAGAAAATGTATCTAAAACCATAGTAAAAAACTTCTCTTTTGTAGGATGCATTATTACATGGATTTCTAGTTTAAAAAGTAGATAAAAGGCGATTACAAACATAAAAGCATCAAGCATAAACGCAACCTTAACACCTAAGGCATATACGACAAAACCACTTATCGCCATTCCAAGAGTATAAGAGAGTGACCAGATGATAGAATGAATTTCATTTGCTTTTTGTAGTTTATCGCCATGGAGAATCTTTGGTAGAAGTGACATCTCTGTGGTAAAGTAAAATGAAGCGGCTGCCATTTTTAAAAATATAAGTATATAAAGTAACCATAAGTCAGAAATTTCAGTGATAAATATCAGACAAAATGTTGCAACAATTTCAATAAAAATAAGACTTAACATAAGTTTTTTGGGACTCACACTATCTATAACCACACCTGAGATAGGAGCTTGAACGACACCTGCTAAAAAATGTAGCATTGCAACAAATGCCACAACTTGTGCACTCACATCCATACCTAACAGCAGTGTATAAATCGCTACATTAGAAAACCATGCACCAAAGTAAGAGATAAGTTGGATAGATGAGAGTCGCAGAAGGACTGGTTCTGATTTTAATAGGCTTATATACTCTTTCATTATTGGAAGATTATCATAAAAAATCAGAGAAATATGAAAAAAGTGAAAATTTAATTAAAGTTACAAAATATTCTGCCGATATTCCTACTAATTACTATACTTAAAAGTTAAGGAGCACGTCATGGATGGCATAGCAAATGTAGCAAGACAACAACAATCACAAGTAAGTACAGCAGAGACTCAAGGAAGAGCGGTTGAAGAAGCAGTCCAAGCACAACCTAAACAAGAAAATGTTGTAAAAAAGATACAACAAGACCTAAAAGAGGGTAGTACTTCTATAAATTCTGAAAAAGATGTGAAAGATTTAGTTGCACAACTTAACAGAGCAATGAATCCAATTAGTACAAATTTAAAATTTGGTGTTGACTCACAAGATGTCTTTTTTGTTTCCGTTATAGACTCAGAAACTAATAAACTCATCAGAAGATTTCCAGCAGAACAAGCACATGATTTTCTTCCAAAAATGCAAGAAGTGAGTGGTATTCTTTTTGATACTAAAGGGTAAGTAGACTTACTCTTTATATTTTTCTTTATCTATCATTTATAAGCATTCTCTCACCTTTTTTTTGATATAATCGCGTCAATTATTACTCTACCATAAGGTTATTATATGAAAAAAGAAGTCAAAAAAGTAGTCCTCGCATACTCGGGAGGACTTGATACTAGTGTTATTTTAAAATGGCTACAAGAAGAGTACAAGGCTGAAGTTATCACTTTCACAGCTGACTTGGGTCAAGGTGAAGAGGTTGAACCTGCTCGTCAAAAAGCTCTTGCCAATGGTATAAAACCTGAAAATATTTTCATTTTAGATGTTCAAGAAGAGTTTGTTAAAGATTATGTATTTCCTATGTTTAGAGCAAATGCTATTTATGAGGGAGAGTACCTCTTAGGTACTTCTATCGCTCGTCCACTTATTGCTAAAAAACAGATAGAGATAGCAAAAAAAATGGGTGCAGATGCAGTTAGCCATGGTGCAACGGGAAAAGGAAATGATCAAGTAAGATTTGAGCTTGGTTACCTTGGACTCAACCCTGACATCACGGTAATCGCACCGTGGAGAGAGTGGGATTTAAACTCTCGTGAGAAGCTTTTATCTTATGCAAGAGAGCATGGAATCGACATCGATGCAAAACATTTAGATGCTGATGGAAATCCAACTGTTAGTCCTTACTCTATGGATGCGAACCTTTTACATATCTCTTATGAGGGTCTTCACTTAGAAAACCCTATGAATGAGCCTGAAGAGTCTATGTGGTTATGGTCTGTTAGCCCTGAGAATGCTCCTGATGAAAAAGAATATATTTCTATTGAGTATAAAAATGGTGACCCTATCTCTATAAATGGGGAGCTTATGTCACCAGCGACAATTTTAAGAACACTTAATGAGTATGGAAATAAACACGGTATCGGTCGTATTGACATCGTTGAAAATCGTTTTGTTGGAATGAAAGCTCGTGGTTGTTATGAAACGCCAGGTGGGACTATTATGCTTAAAGCTCACCGTGCTATAGAGTCTATCTGTCTTGACCGTGAAGAAGCACATATGAAAGATGGAATGATTGCTAAATATGCAGAACTTATTTATAATGGTTTTTGGTTCTCTCCAGAGCGTGAAATGATGCAAGCGGCAATTGACATAACTCAAAAGTATGTTCAAGGAAGTGTTAAACTCAAACTTTATAAAGGAAATGTTGAAGTAGTAGGACGTGAATCTGACATGTCACTTTATAGTGAAGAGCATTCAACATTTGAAGAAGATGAAGTTTACAATCAAAAAGATGCAGAAGGTTTTATTCGCCTCAATGCACTTAGAAGAATAATCGCTGGAAAAAAAAGAGGAGTTAAATAATGAGTATGATTAAAATAGATATGAAGTCACCTGAGTTTATAGACAGAATGGAAAAAACTGTAAAGTTTACTGACAAGGTAATTAAGCAGTTTGGATGGGAATACAATCCACAACAAGATGTAAACGAAGGTGTGCAGATGGGTCTTGCTCGTAACAAGATGATGTATAACAAACTTTTTTGTCCATGTTTTATGGTTGAAGAAGTAGATGGTAAACCTCAGTCAGTAGACAACAGAACTTGTCCATGTACTCCTGCAATTGAGAAAGAGATTCCTGAAGTTGGTTCTTGTCACTGTGGTATCTTTTGCACTCCTGAATTTGCAGCAGCTAAACGTGCAGAACTTGGAATGGAAGAAGCGGTACATACTCACTCTCGTGGTCTCACAAAAGAAGAGTGCGAAGTTCTTGTAAACCAGCCTGAAATTGATTCTGACGAGATGGTATCACTTCTTGAAGCAAGAGAATTAGGAATGGTAGACTTTAAACTTGTAGATGTTAGAGAACATATGGAGTGGGAAATGGGTCATATCAAAGGTGCTGATGCACTTGTTCCTACAAGTAGTTTTTACCAAACACTCGAAGAGGCTAAACTTGACAAAAATGAGAACATCATTCTTTACTGTCATGTTGGTAGCCGTTCAGCTCATGTTGCACGTATTATGCCTGAACTAGGATATACAAAACTAGGAAACCTTACACATGGTATAGTTTCTTATGGTGGGGAGAAAGAAAACTGATGAAAGTATTATTGATAAAAGATGTTAAAAGCCTTGGAAAATCTGGTGAAGTAAAAGAAGTAAAAGATGGTTATGGTAAAAACTTTTTAATAGGAAAAGGTTTTGCAAAAGCAGCAACTCCTGAGATACTTGCACAACATAAAGAAGATGAGATCCAGGCTGCTGCTGCTTTAGCTGCTGATATCGAGCTTCAAAAAGAAAATGCTGCAAAACTTGAAAAAGCAGAAGTAATCATCACGAAAAAAATGGGTGACAATGGTCACCTTTTTGGTTCCATCACTAAAGATGAAGTTGCTCATGCACTTTTTGAACAACACGGCATACAGATAGATAAAAAGCATATTACTGATAAGAAAATTATAAAAACTATTGGGGAGCATGACTTAGACCTTAAACTCGGTCATGGTATCCATGCAACACTCCATGTAGATGTTCAAGGAGAAAAGTAATATATATGAGACTTGATGCTACTACTATACTTGCTTATAAGTCTGAAAATAAAGCCGTAATTGGTGGCGATGGTCAGGTTACTTTTGGGGACTCTGTCCTCAAAGGGAATGCTACAAAAATTCGCACACTTCATCATGGAAAAATCCTTGCTGGTTTTGCTGGAAGCACTGCTGATGCTTTTAACCTTTTTGATATGTTTGAAGAGTTTTTAGAGAATAAAAAAGGGGATATTTTAAAATCCGTTGTCGAATTTTCTAAAGCTTGGAGAAAAGATAAAGTATTGCGGCGTTTAGAAGCTATGATGATAGTTCTAAACAATGACCATATCTTTATACTTACAGGAAATGGAGATGTTGTTGAGCCTGAAGATGGAGAAATCGCTTCTATCGGCAGTGGTGGTAACTATGCTATTTCAGCTGCTCGTGCTCTGAAAAAACATGCAACATTAGACCCTGAAGAACTTGTAAAAGAGTCCCTTCATATAGCAGGCGACCTCTGTATCTACACAAACCATAACATTAAAACTTTAACACTAGAGAGATAAGTAAAAATGAACTTAACCCCTAAAGAGATTGTAACATATCTAGACCAGTATGTGATTGGTCAAAATGCTGCTAAAAAGACTATTGCACTCGCACTTCGTACACGTTATCGTCGTATGCAGCTAGATGAGACAATGCAAAATGAGATAATGCCAAAAAATATTTTAATGATTGGCTCTACTGGTGTTGGAAAAACTGAAATATCTCGGCGTTTAGCAAAAATGATGTCAGTTCCTTTTATAAAAGTAGAAGCAAGTAAATATACTGAAGTTGGATTTGTTGGTCGTGATGTTGAGTCTATGATTCGTGATTTAGTTGTAAACTCTATAAGTATAGTAAAAGCTGAGAAAGAGGAAGAAAACCTATCTAAAATAGACAACTATGTTTTAAACAAAATAGTAGAAAAACTTCTTCCCCCTCTTCCTGAGTCTGCAAGTGAAAGTAAAAAAGATGATTATCAATATTTACTCGAGAGTATGGAGAAAAAAGTAGAATCAGGTGAGATGGATGATAAACTTATTGAGCTTGACTTAGCAAAACTCAACATCGAGTTTGATGACAGTGGACTTCCTCCTGAAATGGCAAAAGTTCAAGAGTCTTTTTCTAAAGTTTTTGCAAGTATAAACAAAGAAGACAACAAAAAAGAAGTAACAGTTAAAGATGCCAAGTCTTTACTCCGCCAAGAAGCAGCACATAAACTTCTTGACTCTGCAAGTATAAATGCAGAAGCACTTCGTCGTGCTGAGAATGGTGGTATCATCTTCCTTGATGAGATAGATAAAATCGCTCTAAGTGAGAAGTCCGCTGGACGCAATGACCCGAGTAAAGAGGGAGTACAACGCGACCTACTTCCAATAGTAGAAGGCTCGAGTGTTTCTACAAAATATGGAACAATCAATACTGATCATATTTTATTTATCGCGGCGGGTGCATTTCATGTAAGTAAACCGAGTGATTTGATACCTGAACTTCAAGGGCGTTTTCCTCTTCGTGTAGAATTAGAATCCTTAACAGAGGAAACTCTTTATCAGATTCTCACTCAAACTCAGAACTCTTTACTCAAACAATACATAGCACTTTTAGGTGTTGAGGGAATGAAGTTGGTCTTTGAAGATGACGCTGTTAGAGCTATTGCGAAGTTAGCACATCGTGCGAATGAAAACACTGAAGACATCGGTGCAAGAAGACTCCATACTGTTTTAGAGAACATACTTGAAGAAGTGAGTTTTGATGCGAACGAACATAAAGGTACTACTTTTGCTATCACAAAAGAACTCGTACACGAAAAACTTGATGAAGTTGTTGAAGATGATGACTTATCTCGATATATCTTATAAAATATAAATAACAAGGTAACTATATGACAAAAGCAGGTTTCGTTTCTTTAATAGGTCGTCCAAACGCAGGAAAAAGTACTCTAATGAATTCACTTCTAGGTGAAAAAATTGCTATGGTTAGTCAAAAAGCAAATGCAACTAGACGACGTTCAAATGCAATCGTAATGGTTGAAGATACTCAGATTATCTTTGTGGATACTCCCGGTTTACATGAGAGAGAAAAAGTACTGAACCAGTTTATGATGGATGAGGCACTTAAAGCTATGGGTGATTGTGATTTAATTATCTATCTTGCTCCTGTTACAGATAGTGTTGAGCATTATGAAAAATTTTTACAACTTAACAAAAAAAACATTAAGCACATAATAGTAATAAGTAAAATTGATCAAGTAAAACAAGAAAAACTCTTTAAAACCATTGCATCTTATAACCAATTTTCAGATCATTTTGAAGCACTTGTTCCTGTTGCCATTCCTAAAAAAGTGGGTCATGAAGACTTACTTAAACTCATCACAAGAAACCTTCCAGAATCTCCTTTTCTTTTTGACCCAGAAGACTTAACTAGTGAGTTAGTTCGGGATATATATGCAGGGTTTATCCGTGAGGGAATCTTTGAGAATGTAAGTGATGAAGTTCCTTATGAGTCTGATGTTATTATAGAGAGCATAGATGAAGAGGCTCATGTTGATGTAATCACTGCGATGATTATCATTGAAAAAGAGTCTCAAAAGGGAATTATCATTGGTAAAGGTGGAGATTGTATCAAACGCATCGGAAAATCTGCTCGTGAAAAGATAGAGAGACTCAGTACAAAAAAAGCTTATCTAAACCTACAAGTTGTTGTTAAAAAAGGCTGGACGAAAGATGTAAACTTTTTAAAAGAGATAGGCTATGATAGTGCAAAATAAAAGAATGCTATTAAACATTTTATTACTGTTGTTTGTTATAAACAGTTCTCTTTATTGTGATGCCTTAACACAGTATAGAAAATATGGAATTAAAAATCTTGAAAAGCAGATGGACAAAGACCTTGCTACTCAAGCATATTGGGACACATATATACAAAATATAGATACACGATTTGGATACATTGAGTCCTACAAGAATGTTTTAACATGTGACAAGTCAAACTCTACTCTAACTCTCTATACAAAGGATGCAAACCAGTCATTTGTCAGTACCAAAGGCTATAGTGCATTTACTGGAAAAGTCAAAGGGGACAAAGTAAAAGAGGGAGATTTAAGAACTCCTATTGGTGTTTATAAACTTGTTAAAAAACTCTCTAAAGTAGACTCTTTTTATGGTCTTATGGCATTTGTAACTTCTTATCCAAATTCTTATGACAGATATCTTGGTAAAAATGGTTCAGGCATATGGATTCATGGTCTTCCACTTGACCAAGAAAGAGATAGTTACACGAAAGGTTGTATAGCAATTAACAACTCAAGCATAGAGTGCTTAGATAGACACATTGACATATCTGAAACAATATTAATCATAAGTGAAGAAGAGCACAAAGACAATGTGTCTAAAACAACTCTCGCTAATGTATTAGCACAACTTTATGCATGGAGATATGCTTGGTTATATAATGATATCACTTCTTATCTAAACTTTTATGATACATCATTTTTACGTTTTGATGGTATGAATATCGAAGATTTTAGTAAATATAAAACAAGAATTTTTAAGAAAGATGAAACTAAAACAATTCTTTTTACTAAGATAAATGTTCTTCCTTACCCAGGAACGGACAACATGTATAAGGTAACTTTTTCAGAGATTTACAATTCAAGTAGTTTCTCATTTACAGGTGACAAAGTTCTTATACTTAAACTTGAAGATTCTAAAATAAAAATCATTACAGAAAAATAGATGAAATTAATTTTTATTTTTTTTCTACTACTCACAAGCTTTCTCAATGCAAAAATTCAGCTTGTTAAAAAAGAGAATAGTGACTCCAATACTACACTATTAGTAGTAGCAGGTATTCATGGTAATGAACCTGGAGGATACTTTGCTGCTTCTATCCTTATAAGCAACTATACAATTGTCTCAAAAAACCTTTGGATAGTTCCAAATCTTAATAGTGAAAGTATAGTCAAGAACAGACGTGGCATACATGGAGATATGAATAGAAAGTTTGCTTATGTTAAGGATGGGGATAAAGATAAAGAAATAGTTGATGAGATAAAAGAAGTTATTCTCTCACCAAAGGTCTCTTTAGTTTTAAACCTACATGATGGTCATGGTTTTTACCGGAAAAAAAATCAGGGAAGCATCTTTAATCCAAATGCTTGGGGACAGACCTGTGTTATTGACCAGTGTGATTTAAAAACTGAGCAAGACTTTGGAAATTTAAACGATATAGCGATAAAAGTAAAGAACAATGTTAACAAAAAGCTTCTACAACAACATCATAGTTTTGATGTAAAAAACACAAATACAAAGTATGATGATGAAGCAATGCAACTTTCACTTACTTACTTTTCTGTTACAAACAACAAACCTGCATTTGCTATTGAGACAAGTAAAAACCTGAAGAATTTAAGCCAAAAAGTCTTCTACCAGCTCCTTGCGATTGAAGAATATATGAAAATAATGGACATCAAGTATAAGAGAAACTTTAAATTAGATGAAAAAGAGATAGCAAAAATCCTCAATAAATGCGGTAATTTAGGCATAAATGGTAATATATTTTTAAATTTAACTGATATAAAAAAATCTTTAAGCTATATTCCGATAGAATTGAAGAGTAATGAATTTAAGTTTTCACACCCTCTGGGTAAAGTTCAAAAAAACAGAGGTAAATATTTAGTCTTTATTGGTAATAAACAGATTACTCAGTTAAAGCCTCAATATTTCAACTTAACTGATCATTGTCAAGATAAATTGAATTTTGTTATAGATGGAAAAGAAATTTCCCTCTCAAACACTTCAGACTTTTATGTAACTGCCGAT
Source organism: Sulfurimonas sp. (assembly GCA_015663215.1). Taxonomy (GTDB): domain Bacteria; phylum Campylobacterota; class Campylobacteria; order Campylobacterales; family Sulfurimonadaceae; genus Sulfurimonas. The sequence continues at coordinate 3,363 of DQSP01000154.1, read as the reverse complement.
TTTAAAGTTATAAAAAGTAAAGGGCAACGAGTAAATATTATTGGTTATCAACCAAAAGGTCATATTGATGAGAGTAATATCAGTATCTCTTTAGAGAATTTGAATAAAAATTATTCAGTTGACACTAACCATAAAGTTTATAGAGTTGAGTTTTATAAAAAAGAAAAATTTTGTTCCATGTTAATGGTCCATTTCAAATAGGAAAATAGTTAATGAAAACCAAAACACACCACTCTTTTTCAAGTGTACTATCAGTTAACCCCTATAATGACACATATGTTAATGGTGTTTCAAGCTTTTTAAATGTAAATAATTCACCAGAATTTTCTAAAGAGCAATTTGCAATTTCTTACTTGAATACAAAAGAGTTTATTAATGCTCAAATTGAGATAAGTAAAAATATCCCTGATGAAGATATATTTGATGCCATAAACTCAAAAGCTTACGATGAACTTGCTCTTGATAATGCTGTTGAGTATCAAATACAATACATTGAGACATTTAATAACCTTGATGAAGACAATAGATACTTTCATGTTTTTATAGTTGATCCACTTGAAGTTACTCAAACATTTACAAACCCTATAGAAAAGATTAAATATCTTGATATTATAATCCCAGCTCCACTACTTCTTAAGTCTCTATATTCTAAAGAGATTATAGACAGTGGAGGTGTTCACTGTTTCATTTACTTTCAAGAAAATGATGCATTTATCACCATTTATGGAGATAAGGAATTTATTTATACAAAGTCTATTAAGTATTCACTTATAGATATGCATGAACGTTTTTGTGAACTTTATGGTGAACGAATAGAGTACTCTAGTTTTATAGATTTTTATACAACTGAGAACCTTAAAGAGACAGATAGCGAATACAAAGAACACTTTATTAAACTCTATAAGGAACTTTTTGCAAATGTAAATGATATTTTAACTTATGCAAAGCGTGCCTTTGATATTGAAAGTTTTGACCACCTCTACATAGGTTCACAGGTAGAGACTCAAACGAAACTCCACGAAATGCTTGAAGTAGAACTAAATATTAAGGCAAGTGAATTTGACTTTGATTATGGTTTCCAAAGTAATGACTTATATGTAGACCAACTTCATGCATTAATGCACATATACACTACTCTTTCAGAGTCACAAAGATATGAAGCAAACTTCACTGTATACCATCGTCCACCTGCTTTTATTAAACGAGCAAGTGGTAAACTTATTTTACTAACAGCAGCATCATTTGCTTTAGCTTTTATGTATCCTGTGACATACTGGATCCTCACATATGCACAAGTACTTCAAGAAGATATACTAAAACAAGAGTATAAAGAAGTACATAACATCAAAATAACGAGGCAATCTACTATTAAGAATAAGGAAGCGGATAAAGCGAAATCACTTACTCTCTTGAATATAGAAAAAAAAGAATATGTTACAAAGAAGAATACTTTAATAAAAATACATGATGTAAAAGTAAACTATCCAATGAAAGCACAACTACTCGCAACACTCACTAAAGACTTAAATAAGTTTTCAGTAAAGATGGAGTCTCTTTCATATACGGAAGTTGATGCATTAAAAACATTTCAGTTGGATTTAGTTTCATCAAAGGATAGAAAAATTACTAAACTGGTACAATATCTCACTAAAACATACGAAAATAGATTCAAGTTTGAACTAGAAAGTATTGATTACGATGACGAAAGTAAAGCATACTTCTCACAACTAAAGGTGAATATATTATGAAAAACATTCTACCAAAATTAAATATAGAAGACTACTTACATAATATAGACAAGGCATTTTCTCAAAAGACACAAAAAGATACTTACATGATTTACATGATGATAGTTGCAGGTATTTTTGCTTTTTCATATATGCTCTTTTGGGATAGTTCTTTTGCAAATTTTGAAAGCACAAGAGCTAATATTGTTAACTTAGATAGAAAAATAAATGCAGACAACCTATACTTAAAAGTAAACCCTGAATCTAAAATAATCAATCTTGATAAAGAAATTATGAAAATAAATGCAGATATGATAGTTCACAAAGACAACAATGCATATATAAAGAGTAAGATAGAAACTATATCTTCACTTATTTATGATGAAAGAACTTGGGGTGAATACTTAGACTCAATCTCTAAAAATGCTCAAAAATATCATGTCAAGATTCAAAACTTTTCAAATACATATGCACAAACACACAATTCATTTGGGCATATCCTAGATATAACTATTAGCACAACGGCAAACTATAGAAACACCTTTCTTTTTATAAACTCTTTGGAGCGAAGTGAACTTGTTGTTGATATACATGACTTTACTATTAAAGCCCAAAACAAGCTAAATACAGACTTGAATATTTCAGTTTGGGGGATTACATACTAATGAAAAAAATAGCTTTAACCTTATCTGTACTTCTAAGTACTGCGATACTCTCAAATGAACTCTCTTGGGTTGACCAACAAGTTGATGCAATAAAACCAGCTCGTGTAGGTATGAAGTCATCTGCTGTTAATAGGATTAAAAATCCTTTTATTTTTTTACAAAAAAACAAAACAACTATAGACAAGACAGGTAAAAAAGTAGTCTCTAAAGGAACAAAGAGAGTAGGCCCTCTAGTTGTTAAGAAAGAAAAAGTAAAAACTGTAAATAAAGTTTTAGTACTTAGTGCTGTTATGAACAACTCTGCCATGATTAGTGGGAAATGGTACAGAATTGGGGACACAGTAAATGGTTATAAACTAAATGAAATCAATCGTAACTCTGTGCTTTTAAGTAAGCACAAAAAGCAACTATTACTCTCAACAAAAAGTAATAGTGATAAATTAAAATTTCTAAATAAGTAGGATTTAAAATGAAATATATAAAAATGCCAATACAAGCAACACTCTTAGCAGTTCTACTCTCTTCAAGTGTACTAGCAGACTGTTCATACGAACTTTTTAGTATTAGCTCTGCTAAAGAGACTAAAATAATTGATTTCGTTGATCAACTTAGTGATGAATGTGGTTTTAGTATCATTGTTACTGATCCTAATGCTGGAACCTTTTTAGAAACGAAGTTAAATAAAACAAATCTAAAAAACCTAACAATTGATGAAGTACTTGATATTATTCTTTTAGAGAATAACCTCTCTTATACATTAGAAAACAATCTGCTTAAAATCTCTTACTTAACAACTCGAGTTTTTGAAATAGACTACATACTTTCTCAAAGAAAGAGCACTGGTAGTACAGATGTTACACTAAGTTCAAACTCTGCTGCACAAGGTGGTCTGGGTGGTGCTCAAGGTGGTGCTCAAGGTGGTGCTCAAGGTGGTGCTCAAGGTGGTGCTCAAGGTGGTGCTCAAGGTGGTG
>DQSP01000196.1 GCA_015663215.1 Sulfurimonas sp. | reverse complement strand
TCCCTGCCTTGGTCTTGATGACGTAAGGCACTACATAAGCTTGTCCATACAACGGATTAGGATTAAGTCCTATCTGTACAATGTCGAACCCTACATTGAGAATACTCTCCACACTACATTCTGATAGATTATTATTCTGCGATAATGCCGTAAGTGCTGTTCCGAACTGTGACGCTCTTTGCTTGTCATCACCTGCCCATAGTCTTATCTGTTGCATTTTCTCTCTGATTAGTTCCTTGGCTTGTATCTCTCTTTTTTCTTTCTGTGTTTTTGTTAGTTTTCCCATTTTTTACTCCTTAATTTTTAGTGTAATTATCTGAACCATTGACGTTAATGTTTCGATGATTTGTTTTTTGGCTTCGTCTGCTGAATACGCTTCATATTCTATACTACACACACGTTCTAAGTCTTCAAGGTCTAGCATGTAAGTTGTCTTTTGTTTGGTACTGTTTTTTTGGTTCTCGAACACTATCCGTGTTAGAGTGTTTTGGAGTGTTGATATATACGCTGATACTACTCTTCGTGATTCTTCTCTTGCTACCTCTGCTTGAATACCAAGAAGAGTTTCTATCATGTCTTCTATCTCTCCCTCATCTACTGTTTCATTTTTTGATATTATAGTAGCTCTTCCTAATAGCTCATTGTCACTCTCTATCTCTTTTATCGTTGATAATTCCAATTTCTTTGCTTTGATTGCTGATGTTATCTGTACGTGTGCAGTAGCTTCTGCGTGGACGTAACGTATGCCTATTTGTTGTAATAAGTCTTCTAATCCTGCTAAATCCCTTCCCTGCATATCTAGTGCCAACCTTTCGAGGTCTGAGAGAAGTAGGGCTTTTTTTCTTTGCTCTTCAATAATGGGTCTTATAACGTCATCTAGTATTCGACTAAAATCATCTTTTACTTTTTTGGTTAGTTCTAAGCTTTTGCTAGTAAGTATGTTTGTTTTTCTTTTTCTTTGAACAAAATCACTAAAAATAGAAATACTAATATCCATATCTTGATGCTCTTGTAGTTGCTCTTGTATATATAAAGTAAGTGCGTCTTCACGTTCCTTATATAGTGCCTCATTCAGTTCATCTTCTTTTCTAGCCAAGTCCTTGACTATGTCGCTTAGGATATTTTCATTCGATATAAGTTCTTTTTTTGCGTTGTCTAGGGGCTTAGTTACTTCTAATCTTGTTCCTTTGAACCAATCCCTTAGGACAGTAATGACTTCTTTTTTATCTTTAATTTCTTGTGTATCTCTCCCTCCCTCCTCTGCCCACATTCTAGCTTCTTCTACGATAATCCGTAACTCTTTTGCGTTAGTGCTTATTAGACCTTTCTTGTCTACTGAAACGCTTATAGGGGATAAACTCCAGCTCTTGTTTTTGTTTTCTTCGGTGAGAGTTGCCAATAATTCTTTACTTGATAGGTTTTGGCTTAATTTTTCTAAAAACATAGTTTGTATACTTCCTTTTTGCTTTTAGAAAGTATACCAAAGTTTAACTTGTAAGAAGTTTAACTTTGAGGTGGGGTGCTAAAAAATCTCCCCTTTAACAAAAAATTCTCCCTCATAATTACCTCTAACATTAAGGGTTGTAGCTTCTGACAAATTCACAATTGTATTACGAGATACTAATAACCCCCGATTAAGAGGTGTGAATGGTGTTTCGGCTATATATATATCGTCTGCACCTACGTTCTGAAAGACTACCACACCAGTAACGATAAACAGCTCTTCTTCGGTATCTCCTGCTGAATTTTTGAACCTAAACGTTTTTTCTTCTGTGGGGCTTACTGCTTCGTTATGTGTTATCATTCACTCTCCTTTATGCTCTATATAAGTATGATAGAGTGTTGTTTCCCGTTCGCTGATGAAAAGCCACAAATAAATCATTATCTATTCTTGCCATGCCTTCGGGTTCTAGCTTTGAGCTATCTACTGTCGGAAATAAATTAATCATTCCTAAAAATTTGCCATTAAAATCAAACTTCACTATCTTTGCAGGTTCTTTGTCTGTATCTCCAAATAGGACGTATACTAAATCTTTTGTTATCTCAATATCTTGCATAGGTTCATCTTTCACACCCATAAATTCAAATTTATTTATAGTATTATTGTAGTTACCCGTTCTTATGTCCTCTAAACTCCATGATAAGAATAGTTTTTTCGTCTTGTCTTCTTTGTGGTTAAAAACTGCGTAAATAAAACCATCTAAATACCCTACTGATGCTCTATGATAATCTTTATCTGTGTCAATTAGCCTAAATGTTTCAGTCATCTCAAATGTTTCGCTTATTATAACGCAAGTAGTTCCCTCTTCTTCGCCTATTGTAGTTCCTACTGTCAGAAAAAATTTACCCTCTGTTGTATCTATTATACTTAATGATTGATGTCCTAAGTCCATATCCCTTGATACCGATAACTCTTCACCAGTTGCTAGGTTAAACGTATATATTCTTCCTTTTTCTTCAGCAGAATAGGTTGGTATACCTGCTTTTGTGTCTTTAATGTTTCTTAGGGCATAGAATACATCTCCATCTATCGCCATACCTTGTAATCCACCTTTGTACGGAATATAATCTACGTTAAAATCGCATACTTTTGTCATCCTTAATCCTTTATATTTTTTTTATTCGTAATTTAATTGTTCTATCCCCATAGGATAAAGTGTCTTGTACGTAAGCACCAAACCCGATTATGTCACCCACCATCAAAAAATATGTTGCGTGAGCAGTTTTGACGGATACCCCCGATGAACTCTGTGCGTGTTCCGATGTAATAGGTGGAAACCATTGATTAGAGTGCCGATATATCTTCACCCCAGTTGTTATATTAGCTTCATCATTGGTTGCCATAGAAAATGTAATACTATACACTCCCTCAGATGTACAAGTATATTCGCCCCCATTCCCGATAAAGCCATTTATCTCACCTATATCTCTAACCCCCTCATCGTTGTCTGTATAGACAGTTCTAGTGAATTCTGTGTTTAAATCAGTTGCACTTGTAGCAACAGATGAGTATAGTCCTATTGAAGATAAATAAGTTACATATTGTTTACCCCAATTGAATAGCCCCCCTACTCGGATATATGATGCCCCTAATGGTATATGTTCTTCTCCCCACAATCCAGTACCCTCTACACTCATAGCTACTGTACCCCACTTATTGTAGTTACTAGCATCTCCTGATAGCTTAGAGTATGTAGATGCACCTAAGAATGTTGTGCTTGGGTGATTCCACCATTGTGTACTATATAAGTATGCCCTATTGTTATTGTATGAGCTTTGGGATAAATATGGCTTCTCGTTATCAGGCAATGACGCTATGTCAGCAGTTAGTGCGATTAGTGGATTATCTGCTTCTATTGGATTTTTCAAGTGTAGTACTGTTATTGTTTTTGTTTCTCCATCGACTAATCCCGATGCTGCGAAATCAATAGTATCTGTAGGTCTATCCTCTTTTTCTCCCTTGCTGTTGCCCACGAACCATCTACTGTAAGCACCCTTATTAACTTCATCATAGAGGTATTTTACCCCCTTGCTGTCTTCATATGGATGTACTTTACAGTCAAACTCTTTAACCCCAGTAGAGGAAGAGGTATTGGAGTCTACTCTGCTAGTGTCGTATGTTATATCAAACCCACCTGCTATTTGTATGGAAGTATCCCCTGCATTAACTGGAGCAGTAATATACCCTTTACTATCAGCCACGGTCACGTTATACCATGACTTCATTCTTTTTTGGTCGCTATCTGAATAATCAAAGGTTATATAAAACCTATTGCCATTTCCTGCGGGTGCGTCCTCAATGAACATTTGCATATTGAAGTCGTATTTAAGCCCTTGCCCTATTGGTATCCACTCTTCAGTAAATACACTCGTTCTCTCATTCTTGCCTAACACAATAGCTAATGGAGATGCTACACTTGATGCGTGTCTATTCGTATACTCCCACTTATCCCCAAAATTTAATGCTTTTTCACCTATAATTGCCGAAACATCATTCAACGACCCATTTTTGATTTTACCTAGATACTGTGCTTCTGTTTTGTCTTCATTGAGTGGGGTAAAATTATTCTCATCAAACGCATTTGCTGTTAAGTCAGCCTTAGCTATATAGACCTTTTCCCTTATGGATACCAAACTGCCTTTAGTGTAGTCTATTGTCGGGTCAAACTCTTTTACTGCGTTGTCTTCTTCAAGTTCATCTGTTAATACAATATCAC
>DQSP01000081.1 GCA_015663215.1 Sulfurimonas sp. | reverse complement strand
ATTACTTTTTTATTTTTAATTAAGTCACTTTTTAAAATTAACTATAAACCTTTAGATATAAAATCTATCAATTATTATAATATACGACTTAATGGTAAATATGGGGATATAGCCTTGTATAGGCGATGAGAGCGTATTTTGTCGAAGTTATATGATTTCATACTAAGATATTAGGTGCAACGATAAGTTGTGCTTACTTCACCTATATACGATGCATAGATTACCACTTTATACACTCTTTATACACTTATGAGTTATTCCCTACCCATATATGTGCTACCTATCAATACAATAATGACACTTATTGGTAGCATATAATTCTATCTTCCTTGCGTATCAACAGCATGCAATTCAGATAACAGATAATCCTTTAATTCATCATACTCTACGAGCTCCATTATTGGATGAGAAATTCCTTCAAATCCAATATCCAACTCATTTTGATTTATTATAGCAGGAGTTGGCATTAAAGTAGCCTGTCCCCTTTAACTCAACCCAGTTGCTGCTATGATTTCATTGCCCAATTTAACCCAAATCACGAAATAGAAATCCCATTCTCCAGTAAATCCTCTAAAACTCAATCAAATTAGGCAAGAAGCAAAGATATTTCAAGCAAACTACACTACCAAGACCAAGAAATATCACTTCTCTTTAACGATAGTTGGAAATTTAGTACTACTGCAACTGTAGGTGGTCTTGGTTCTGATATTTCTCTAAGTGGTACAGTTGGTGTGAAATATATTATCTCTGATCTTTTAGATTTAAATATCCAGTATAAAGCACTTTGGGCTGACTATGAGAGTGGTACAGAAGGACAAAAAGGATACTTTGCATATGATGTCACAACGTATGGTCCTATTATTGGTTTAAATTTTAAATTTTAAATGTTTTTCAAAGGATCTTTCCTTTGGAAGATTGTGTAATTTGTATGTTGACCTTACAGATGGCGACCATTGTATAGAGTTTAACTACCAGTTCTCGCTATAAACTTTAAAATACTATCTCTCAAAGACTCTTTTTGAGAGTCTGCGATGGTGTCTCACCAAAAGTCTTCTTATACTCACGCCCAAAATACCCTATTTCCATAAAACCATGCTCCATTGCAAGATGTGTAATGTTAATGAAAGATAAATCTTTTTGTATGAGGCGTTTGCGGATAAGATGAAGTCGATGAAGTTTGAGATAGGTATAGGGCGGAACACCAAAGTACTTTTTGAAGAGTCTCTCAACTGTTCGTTCGCCTTTCCCTATAAGTGCGGTGAGTTCAATCATCTGAATAGGTGCATTGGCATGGTCTTGTAGATAATAGTATATTTTTTTAGCAAGAAGTGCTGATTCACTGCGTTTAAGCGGAGTGCAGGAATGAGCATGACTGATAGCATAAGCGTAGGTAGTCAACATATGATTATACATCATCATTGTGCTTACGGAAGAAGTTTGAGATAGATCAGTATCTTTCAAGTAGGTAAAAATTTTACCAAGCTTTAAAGATAGGTTTTGTTGCATTTTTTTGTTAAAGTAATAAACAGTCGTACTGTGTGCATTCAAATCAATACCTGTTTTGAGTAAATCCTCACGTTTGAATTGAAATGATGACCAAAGAGTGTCAGGAGTAAGATAATGTTCTAATGGTGATCCCTCATCACTCAGTGACATATCATACTCCTTTACCAAAGAACCATTCATTCTTCCCTCGCCTTTTGCATCGAGTAAGAAACCAAAAGTCATGAGTTCTGGAGAAAAAGTCCCCTCACTTAAGACAGAACGACTGTATTGACCGATATCTAAAGTCCCATTTCCTAAAGATACATTAAACAAATCGGCTTGAAAAGAGCCACTGTCCATCTGTTGCAGTTCAATGGATGCTCCTTTGACAACTTCATTTAGTTGGTCACTATCAAAGCAAGTGAATCTTTGCTTTTTCATAGGTGGAGGGGCAGGTTCTTTAATATTTTTCATCTAAAAATTATACTCTATTTTAATAAAATGTCGGAATTCTACAAGACTTAATCATTAAATTCAATTATAGTGGTTAGCTTATAATTATTTAACTAAAGGAATCCCTAATGATACTTCTTAAAAAGTCCATACAAGCTGTGTTACTGAGTAGTTTTATACTATTACCCTCTGTGGCAAGTGAACCCATTTCTGTAACCTCTAACAACTATGTTGAAGCAGCAGTAGATATAAGTTTTGCTAGCGTAAGTACAGAATCAGGAGTAAATAAATTTCGTCATGATCGCTCTGTGATACCGCTAGATAAACAACCTGCAGTTACAATGAATAGAGATACTGTATATTCATTTGGGATTTTTCATGTTCCCAATGGCACGACCATTACACTTCCAAAATCAAAAGACAATCGCTACCAATCCGCAATGATATTACAAAGTGACCATCATATTGATCAAGTGTTTTATGCCCCTGGAACATTTGAGATAAAGTCACATACTGAATTTGCTGCCATTGTTGTTCGTACGCAAATAGATGCAAGCAGTAAAGAAGATGGCAAATATGTAAATGCTCTTCAAGATAAAATTAAAATAACTGCTGCACAAGGAGTAACGCTTAAGGAATATTCGCCTCGTCACTGGGATAGCAAAAGTTTAAGTGTGCTACAAGAAGCATACCAAAAAGAAGCCGCAAAGCTTCCAAATCTCAATAAAACATCGGGTGCCAAAGGTACCATCGACCCTGCACTACAAAAACTTGGAGTTTCTGTTGCACTTGGACTGCTTCCCCCAGAGCATGCCGTTTACATATATAGAGATTTTGGTCTTAAAAAAGATGAGTGCTACAAGGCAAAATATAGCACCCCAGAGTTTAAAAAAGGAGGCTTTTTCTCGTTTACTATGTATGGAGATGATAAATATATTAAAAGTGAAGATTCAAACCTGAACAATAAAACACTTAAGTATGATGCAGATGGAACATTCACTATATATTATGGCCCTAAAAATAAATGTGGAGATGTCAGAAATCACCTAAATACACCAAGCGATAACTGGTATCTAGGTATGCGTATTTATCGTCCGGTAGAAAGTATAGTGAACGGTGAATATAAGATGCCCATTCCGAGTAAAGTAAACTAGACATATAAATAGATAAAAAATTTAAATACGAAGGATCATAATGAAAAGTAAAAAAAGTAGTGTAGTAGTTTTAACAAGTTTATTTTTAAGTATCGGACTATCTCAAGGCTTGATAGCCCAAGAAAACATTCCATTTACCAAAGCAGTACACATGGCAAAGTATCTTGAACCCTCAAGAGTTTATGCAGAGCAAAATAAAATCTCTGCACAGAAGCTTAAAGAGCTAGAAAAGAGAACAGGTAAAAAACCAAATATCTTGATACTGATAGTGGATGATATGGGTTATGGTGATCCTGGAGTTTATGGTGGTGGGGCAATGATAGGTGCACCTACGCCAAATATTGATGCACTAGCAAACAATGGAATTCTTTTAACTTCTACCTATGCACAGCCAACTTGTACTCCTACAAGAGCTGCTATCATGACAGGTAGAATTCCTGCAAGAAGTGGTTTGACTCGTCCAATTTTAACAGGGGAACAACCTACTGTAAATCCATGGGCAGATGAAGTAACTGCGGCAGCTATGTTATCTAAAAATGGATATATCACTGCACTGTCAGGTAAGTGGCATTTAGGTGAACAAGATGGCTATTGGCCTCATCAAGTAGGTTATGATGAGTATTTTGGGATCTTAAGTGTGGCTAGTGAATTTACACAGGGGATGATGGAGAGACGATATCCAGATATGGTTTATAATCCTGAGCGAATGAAAGTTCTTGATACACTTAGCCATCGTGCTATTACTGCTGGTAAAAAAGGTGGTAAATTAGAGAGCGTTCAAGAGATTAAGACACTCGATGAACTAGCAGAGATAGATCAAAAAGTAGCAGAGTATTCGGAGAGTTTTATCCGAAAGGCTGTCAAAGAAGATAAACCTTTTTATCTAGTACACTCTTTTATTAAAGTACATAATGATAACTTTCCTGCAAAAGCTTTTAAAGGAAAAAGTCCTGCGAAATTTCCTTATAAAGACGCAGTGATTGAAGTAGATGACATTACTGGAAGATTGGTAAACTTACTCAAAGAGCTTAAAATTGATGAGAATACCTTTGTGTTTTTTACATCTGATAATGGAGCCAATGAAGATTTATGGCCAGATTCTGGATACCAACCATTTAAAGGTGGGAAAGGTACAACTTGGGAAGGTGGTGTTAGAGTTCCTGGTATTGCTTCTTGGCCTGGTATGATAAAATCTGGGAAACAGAGTGATGGTCTCTTTGACTTAATGGATTTGTTTAATACAAGCCTTACTATCGCAGGTATTGAGAATCAAATATCACCTGATAGATATATTGATGGGGTAGATCAGACCTCTTTCTTACTTGGAGATGAGGGTAAGTCAAACAGAGAAGCTGTATTTATGTACTCTGAAAAGACTTTTATGGCATTGCGTTGGGAAGAGTATAAGGTGCATATGAAAGTATTTGATGTGAAACATCCAATGGCTAATCTTGATGAGTCAACCATACTCAATGTAGGAATGGCTCCTTGGATTTACAATCTTTACATGGATCCTAAAGAACAAGCGAGTACAGGACATAGGTATTTTGAATGGGGAATCGGTACAGCAGTTGGGCTAATCAGAGAACATGGTAATACCTATAAAGATTTCCCAATGAAAGATATAGGGCTTGGGATAGCAGGTAAATAATTAAAAAAATAATATATTTGCTATACTTTATGTTAATTAAAAATTTAAATTTTTTATTTCCGTAAACGCCTAGTATCAAGTCAAGTATAAAAGATAGTGCTGAAAGTATTAATATTATTTTTTCCCTTGTTTTTATTGGCAAAAGTGTAGCATTACATTCTTTTATGATTGGTTTAATATGGATTTCATAGTTACTTTTTTGGAATATTTTTGTTTTAAATCAGAGCTAAAAGGAGTCCGAAAACTCCGTGAAATTAGCTAGGTGAACGATAAGTTATGCCCTATTCCCGTATTTTCGGTCTCTATAGCTATATTAGTGACACCTTTGGTGACACTTTTTTTACTAACTTATACTATTT
>DQSP01000104.1 GCA_015663215.1 Sulfurimonas sp. | reverse complement strand
TCAAGAACTCTCTCTTTACCATATGTAAATTCCCAGTGACCTGTCATAATGTCAACACCAAGATAGTTTTGAGCTGTAACGATAGCCTCACCACGAGTCTTAAGTGCAACACCAGTACCTTGCCAAGTATCTCCAGAGTCTAAAAATAGAACATTTTCTTCACCGCGTTCTTTACGAACATGATTAAGATATGTTTTCATATGAGCGATACCACCCATTTTTCCGAACTTTTTAGCTAAAGCTTCAAAATCCATATATGTATCAAAATATGCATCTAAACTTGATGGCTCTAAACCATAGTGTTTTGCAAAAGCTTCACCACATAAGAAACCTGGTGTCCCCACTAAGTTTGGAGCAGAGATTAGTGTAGAAGGCTCCCTCCAGTATAATGGTTTAATATGAGCATGAATATCACACATGTGTAAAAGTGTGAAATTACCCATAGAGTTAAATTTATAAATATCTTTTGCAGATAGTTTATTAATTGTTTTTGTACTAGCAACTCCGCTTGTAGCAGCCCCTAAACCTAGGATGGCTGCAATGTGCATAAAGTCTCTTCTTGAAATATCCACGTCTTAACCTTCTATCTTTTTAAACCAGGTACAGCTATCTCAGCACCTTTAGCTTCACTAGTTAAGTAAACTTCAAGAGCTACCATTTCTGGTGAACCGATAGGAATAACTTTTAATAGTGCATTTTTCATACAACCCTGAAAACGACGTTGTAATGTTCTTAGAGATGACTTAGTCATTCTATATGCTGGCCAAGTAGCAGCAACTGCAACACCTTTAGCACTTAAATCTGGTAATGGTTGTGTTCTTAAAACACTTCCAATAACAGCGTCAGAGTGACAAGAGTTACAAGATAAACCTCTACCACCACGTTTAGTCATGTAAGTTTTCTTACCTAAAGCATAAGCTTCTTTCATCTGTGGGTTAGCATTAACATCAATATTTGACTTCTCGCCATTTGCAAGAGACTTCACATAAGCACTCATATCAAACATATCTCCACTTTTAAGTTTAAATGGCTTGTGACCATTTTTGCTCATAAGACCTTGAAGTACTTGATCTATCCCAACAACTTGTTTAAACTCTGGTAAATAACGTGGGAATCCTGCTAAATAAGCTGGCAGAGAATCTTCACTTTGTTTAAGAAATGCAGCAATACCTTCATCGCCACCACAATACTCAGCTAAAAGTTCTTCACCATTAGCAACCATTAAATCTGCTGGATTGTTTTCTAACATCTCAGCATACATAGCACGGTCAGCATCACTCATTGCAAACTGCTCTCCACCAAAAGATAGTGTAGAAAGAAGTGCAACAGATAATGCTATTTTAATTCCTGTTTTCATATGACTATCCTTTTGGTTTAATCTTTTTGCTTTTCTCATTTACTTCACCAGTATTATCAGTGTAAGTAACAGTTAATTTACCCTTACCATTAATCTTCATGTAAGTTGTAAATACAGGGTTTGTTGAAAGTGCTTCCCAAACAGTCATGTTTGTGATTTCTTTCCCGTTGTAGTTAAACTTAACACTATTAATGAACTTCGCTGGAATAAGCTCTTTAGTTTTTTTGTTTTTAGTTGTACCAGTAGCCATAGGGTGCATTACCATAAAACTTACTTTAACTACTTCACCATCTTTAAATTTTTTTGGTTTGATTTTAATCAGTGACTTTCTTTTCTGTGCCATTTTCTATCCTTAATCTATTATTTTTTATTTCTATTTATAAAGTTTGGGGTTAGAATCAACCACAACCACCGATAGTTACTTTTACACTTTGAGTAGCGATTAAAAAGTCACCGTTACTAAGTTCAATTAAAGCACTTACTTCTTGAGTTCCACCAAGTTTAATACGAGTTGAGAACATCGCTTTACCATTTGCAGGTGTAAGGTTCACATCTATACAACGTGCATTAAAGTTCTTAGAAGCTAAGATATGGATAGCTTTTACATAATCACTTGAAGTCATTGGAGACTCTACATTTACAGTAACTGGAACAACAGCACCATTTTCAGCAATTTCTGGAACTTTTAGTTTTACTTTTGATGATTTTTTTGGAGTTTTACCACCAGTTATAGCATCTACTGCTGTCTTATATGACATTGCATTTTTACTTTTTGGTTTATCACCTGCGAAACTCATTACTGGAGCAACAGCACTAACAGCTGCTACAACACCTAATTTTTTGAAAAAATCTCTTCTTTGCATCATTCTATTTTCCTTCTATTTTGGAGATACGATATATGAAGTAATATCACATATTTCTGCTGGAGTAAATAACTTAGTAGTTAAGTTAACTGTCATGTGCGTGTCTGGGTTGTCTATACGAGGATCAGCAATTTTTTGGAAAACAAACTTATTGTCTCTAACACCACTATCAACAAATGTAGCTTTATATCCTGTTAAGTCTGGACCAATATTTCCAGCACCACGAGCACCTTCGATATTATGACAAGCTACACAGTTTCCGTATTGCTTATTTTTTCCCTTAGCAT
>DQSP01000100.1 GCA_015663215.1 Sulfurimonas sp. | reverse complement strand
GACCAAGGAGTAGAGTCTAGGGAGCGAAGAAAAGTAGCCGGATGAAATGTTCCTGCACCTGAGGGGATATCATAAGGTTGCACTATATTACAACCCTCATTCATCCAAAATTCTTGTAGTTTTAGAAGCATTGTGCTAAAAGTTATCATACTTTCTCTCTTATAAAAAATTACGAAATTATAGCTTATATCTTAGTTACTAGAACTTAAATACTGCTCCAATCTTTGCATACTGGTTATTTGCAGTAGAGTCTGGTTCAAGAAAACCATCTTGAACATTTGATTTTTCTATTATCTGTTGTTCATATACATACTCTACAAAAAATTCTGTCTTATTATTTAATGTATACCTAAGAGGTATTCTTAGTTTGGCAATATTTGCCGAACCCAAATTAAAATCTGAAGAAAACCCAGTTGCAGACATTTTAGGATCAATTGCATACTGGTACTCAGCTAAACCGCCAATAGAAAAATCTAAAAAATTATATGCAAGTTCTACTCTTGGTCGTATAGAATACCAGTAATAAACTTCTGTTTGTATAGAAGATAGTCTTCTCTCCCATGAACGATAGCCTAAGGCTAACCCATATCCAAAATCAAGTCCATTTTTAAAAGCATGTGTATACATATAGTGCCCAGAAATATCAAAAATTGAGTTCTGAGTTGTAGATACAAGACTTCCATACCCTAAATTAGAACCTATATATGAACCTACATACTCAGTATTTCCCCCTAAAAATAGAGTCTCTATTCCTACCTTTGCATAATTGTTGTTCTCATATACCCTTGTATAATCAAAAATAAACTCTGAACCTACTATACCGCTAAAAGAAGACTTTTCACTATCAAGAATAACTCCCCCATCATTGTACTCTCTGTAGTCCATACTCATGCCTACTAAAGCTACTGAAAGCTTATATGTATTCTCATATGCCAAAATGGCAGTACTTAAAAGCAGTGATAAAACTAAAAATTGTATTTTCATAATTCTTCCTTTTTTTTGCATATAATATCTCCAAGTTTTTTACCTAAAGAATTTGCCACAACATCACATTTTACTTTTAATAAAAAGAATATATTGTCGCGTTTAGACTCATTTAAACACTCATAATTTCCCATACCCTTACTTACTACTACATCAACTCTATCAAAAAGTTTTTGCGAGTACTCATTTGCACGATTATAAGTAAAACCTGGTGTATTTACACCAGAGTCTACAAGTTCACAAAGTGTATCAAAACCTGCTTCTTTAGCCTCTTTCATCGTTACATCATTAATGATAGGATTTCCCCTTACCATGTAGGAGTACTCTGCATTTGGGTAGAGTTCTTGTAAGACTTCTATAAAAAGATAGTCAAAAATATGTTCTCCAACATTATCACCAATAACTAAAATAGTTTTTGCTTTTTTAAGTTGTGTTTGCATTACCCTAAAGTCATTCTGAGCGAACTCAGTGTCAAAGACTTTAACTAACTCTTCTTCTAAGTCAAACTCTACAGCTGCTGCTAAATCTATTACATTTCCAGCAACAGCTATTTTTGTAGCAGTTAAAAGTTTGTTTTGGCTATTTTTCAACTTCTCTTTTAAGGCAGGAACCAAAAGAAGTGCTTTTTGAGCAGAAAGATCTTTTATCTCATCATAAAGGTCAGTTTTATTTGCAATCTCTGCCATTTTTTCATATACATCTGCCGCTATTTCTGGGGGATTATGAGTAAAAGAGAAACTTTTACTCATATGTGTTACTTTCGAGAGTAACTCATTTTTTATATCTTCTTGTGCACCTATCGCATTTGCTACTTTAACACTTTGATTTATTATACAGGCTACACACTCTTTATCTATTAACATTTGTTATCTCTTATCTTTAAGGAGCTTGTAGGGGACGAAGAATCCCTTCTATGAAGTATGCTCATCTATGGCTTTATTCCACATTAGTTTATATTTTCTTCGCATAAACTCCACTTCTTGTTGAGAGAGTTTTAGCTGTTCTGTAAGTGTTGCAATTGTTTTTCTATCTTCATCATAAAGTTCTTGTAAAGAGCCAAGTGCCTCTCGAAGAAACTCATTTTCTACTTTTACGGCTTCTATAGTCTCATCTTTTGCATCAAGTACTTTTTCATGAAGGTTTATAATTGTGCCAATAGTTTTTTCTATAAACTGGGGCTGAACGACCATTTCATGAGTATTATTTTTAGAGAGTTCTGCAAGTTTTACAGGCACTATTGTCTCAGTAGTACCTTTAGATGGATCAATATATCTAACACCATCTTCAACTTTTATAGTAAGTTTACCATGCTCACACAAAGCATCAACTACCTCTAGCTCTAAACCTGTTAACTCACAGTACTCTTCATCACTCATCCATGTCATCTCAACTCCTTATGATATAATAGTCTCGATTTCTAACGAATCCATCTCAACTTTTTTCTCTTTAGCAATTCTATCTTCTTTGAGTTTAATGGATAACTCTTCATTGTTCAAAGCTAAAATTTGCATCGCAAGAAACGCAGAGTTTATCGCACCTGCTTTTCCTATAGCTACAGTAGCAACTGGCATTCCAGCTGGCATTTGAACAGTTGAGAGTAGTGCATCTATCCCTGCTAGTGCAGAAGCTGACATCGGTACACCGATGATAGGTTTTACTGTTTTTGAAGAAAGTACACCTGCTAAGTGAGCCGCCATCCCTGATGCCGCTATAAAAACCTGAGCGCCCTTATCTTCTGCTTCTTCAATATACTTAAGTGTTCGAGTTCGTGAACGATGAGCAGAAGATACTATAAGCTCATAATTTACACCAAAAGCTTCAAAAGTATCTGAACATGCTTTCATTACATTATAATCACTCTTAGAGCCTAAAACTATTGATACAAATTTCATTGTGGATTTGTCCCCATATTTAAGTTTGAAGGTACTCTAAAAAATGTAAATGCAGGAAAACTTGTCGGTAGTATGATTTCATTTGTGTTACCACTATGGATAGCCTCGTAAACTTTCCCTTTGTCGGTTTTTATCTCTTTGAGTTTCATGTAAAACCTTCCATCTTTCTCATAGGTTGTGCCAACATCGTTATCTACTATTTCCACTTCACTTCCAAGAGGAAAAACAACTTCCATCTCATCATTTGGCTCGGTTTTAAACTTACATAAAAAATGTGTACCCTCAGGATTTACAACGCCACTTACTTGATGCGTTCCTAGTTGCATAGAGAAATCTAAACTTTGCGTGTCATTGCGTTCAAAAGGACGCGATACTAAGTAAGCATCTGTATAACCACGGTTTTGAAGAGATTGGAGTTCATACTGGTACTTGTCTTCGTTAAACTCTTCATCATAGTAATCGTTGATTGCCATTCTGTATGCTTTTGCTGTTGTAGCCGCATAGTAAGCTGTTTTTGTACGACCTTC
>DQSP01000039.1 GCA_015663215.1 Sulfurimonas sp. | reverse complement strand
TGCTAGTGGATAAAACACATCACGACCGATAAAAAAGAAACCATGACCGTGTAAGTAGCGCTTAGAGAGTCTTTTAATTCTCTCGTGCATATCATCGTTTACTTTGACACTAGAAGGTACTTCTCTAAGAAGCTGAATCTGCGAAGCTATCTCTTGTGAAGTAAGTGAGTTATTGCGTTTGGCAAGATAGAGTGCCATCATCCAAAAAACAGTGACTTGTGTAGCAAATGCTTTAGTTGATGCAACACCTTTTTCAACCCCTGCACGAGTTAAAATACAAGCATCAGCTAAACGTACCATAGAAGAGTTATCTACATTACAAATAACTAGTGTTTTAAGACCAGCAGCTTTTGCCATCTTGAGGGTTTCAAGTGTATCTGCAGTTTCCCCACTTTGTGAGATAACAACAAAAAGAGTATCTTTACTCATGATAGGCTCGCGGTACCTAAACTCTGAAGCGACTTCAATAGAAGTCTTTATTTTTGCATAACGTTCAAAAAGATAAGTCGCTGTAAGGGCAGAGTGATAAGAAGTACCACAAGCACAAAGTTTTATTTCGTTTATGTCATCAAAGAATGAGCCCTCAAGTTCATCAAAAAGGACTGCATCATCACTGAGTCTTCCAAGGAGTGTATCTGAGATGACACTACTCTGTTCATAAATTTCTTTTTCCATAAAAAATCTAAAACCATCTTTTTGGGCAGAGAGTTTATTTGTAGAGAGTTTTGTGAAAATAGGCTCTTTTTTTACATCATCTTTATCAAAAATAGCGAGTTCACTTGGCGTTACATAACCATAGTCCCCATCTTCAAAATAGTTTACATCAGAACATTGTCCAATAAGAGGAGTGTCTGAAGAGGCAAAGTACTTTTCATTTTCTTTGTTTATTCCCACAAGCATAGGACTACCATGTTTTGCAAAAAAGATAGTCTCTTCTTCGCCCTTCGTTACAAGAAGTGTTGCATATGCACCTTGAAGTTGTGAGATGGTCTTTTTAAAAGCATCAAATGCAGAGTCAGCACTTTTAAGATTTTTCTCAAAAAGATGTACTATCACTTCAGTATCAGTTTGACTTAAAAATGTAACACCATCGGCGATAAGCTCTTTTTTAAGCTCTACATAGTTTTCAATGATACCATTATGAACGACATAAGACTCATCTCCTATATGTGGGTGAGCATTCAGTTCTGTAGGTTTACCGTGAGTGGCCCATCTTGTATGACCAATCCCGATGGAAAATTTATCTGTAATAAAGTCTTTGGTTTTTTCTTCTAAGTTAACAAGTTTACCGATGGCTTTAAATGAGTTAAAATTTCCATCTTGAAGTACGGCTATTCCTGCAGAGTCATACCCACGATATTCGAGTTCTTTAAGCCCACTTAGTAGTATCTCTTTTGAGTTCTTTTTTCCTACATAACCGACTATTCCGCACATATATATTCCTTATTTTGTTAACATCTCATAAATTAATTCGCTATTATTACATATATCACTTTGTTTATCCATTAAGAAACTATCTCGCACCTTGTATTTACTTGAGTGTATCTTTGCTGTCACGATATTTATATTTAAAGCATCAAAACAGTGCATTACATAAGCGAGGAGTCCTCTTTGGTTTTTGGTATGTATGAGTATCTCCGCATGTGTTAAAGAGTGTTCATAATCAATACTGATTTCATCTCTTTTTATCACTATTTCTTTGAGTTTAGTCTCTTTACTCATGTCAAATGCAGCATCTATTTTACTCTCTACTAAACTAATTTCACTCTCATCTATTTTTTGTATAAATTCTATTTTAAAATATTTTACATTATCAAAGAGAGTAAAAATCTCCATGCTGACAACATTCATATGTGAAAGTGATGCAAGAAGATAACCAAGGTTAAGTGGTATTTTTCTATAAATCTCAAGAGTGAGAGAATTTTTATTTTTGAGAGTAAAACTATACTCTTTAGTTTCTCTGGCTTTTTGTGCAACTTCTATAATGTTATGTGGTGTACGTTTAAAAAAGAAAAGATTTGACTCGATTGTAAGTATCTTTTTTTGCAGGGTTCTAGGGAGTTGTTTAAACTCTTGGAGATTTTGAACTCGTTTTTCTATAGTTAAGCGTTTTTTTGCATCTGTAATTCTATGTTTGTTTTGGGCGACTTCTAAGGCACTATTATACAGATCAGATAATAGTTTAGAGTTAAAAGAGTTGTATGTATCTCCTCCAACACCATTGATATCCGCATATGTTAAAACATAAAGCATATTAAGATTTTTGACATCTCCAACTTTAGACATAAACTTATAAAGTGTTTTTTCATTATAAATATTTTCTTTAAACGCGACATTACTCATCAGTATATGATGTTTTACAAGGGTAACTGCTCTATCTTGGAGGTCTTGATTCACGTTCATCTGGCGAAGAAAAGGAACTATAAGTTTAGCTCCAACTTCAGAGTGGTCTTGTTTTCGTCCCTTTCCTGTATCGTGAAAAAGTGTTGCTATCTTTACAATAAGTTTTTCATCATCACTGAGTGTGTCATGTAGTGTCTGGATAAAACTCTCTTTTATGTTCTCAAGTGCTTTAATACACTCAACTGAGTGAATATCTACAGGGTAGTGATGATAGCCATCAAACTGAGGCATATGCAGTACTTTTCTAAAATTACCAAAAAGCTCATGTAAAATTCCAGCTTCATAAAAAAGTTTTAAGAAGGGATAGGTATGTTTTCTTTGAAGTAGTTGTTTAAGTAAAACATATTTACTTTGACTTAAAGGGTGTGATATTTTTGTATATGTCAGACTAGACAAAACACCAGAGTCAAACTTATAGTTTTTATCTTCAAGTGAGAGGAGAAGTTCTAAGAGTTGTTGATTAGTGTCAAATTTTTGATTATATGAGATATATACACGATCATTAAATTCATAAAGCCCTTTTTGTAGACGACTTTGTCGTAGTTTACTAATCATATGTGCATCGTATAAATACGGCCGTATCATTTTTTTTGTAAAGATACGCATAAAGTTGTCTATCCTCCACCCAGCAGCTATAACCTTAGTTGCAAGTTTTATCTGGTCATTAAACCCAAGCATCTTTGCAACACTAGGGATATACTCTAAACGCAGGGTGTCTTCTTGTTTTTTTGTTATGAGGTGTAAGGCACTTCTTACTCTAAACATAAGTTCGAGTGCTATTCTATACTCTTTATAAGACTCTTCATTATAAACAACACCAACAAGATCTTTGATATTGTTTACTCCATAAATAGTCTGTGCAATCCAGTAGAGTAGTTGTGTATCACGAAGACCACCAACACTCTCTTTTATGTTTGGTTCCATCGAAACAGGGTACTTTTTACGGCGTATTTGAGCCTCTTGTACTTTTGCTATTAGAAACTCTTTTTGATTATGAAGTCTAATTTTTGTGAGTTGGCGCTGTGTTTCATGCCATGTAAAAGCAGAACCGATGATAAGACGTGATTCCATTAATGATGTACGGATTGTGAGGTCTTCATTTGCTGCTCGAAACAGATCACTTGTCTCATGGACACGGTGACCGAGTTTTAAACCAGCATCAAGAGCGAGATAGAATAACTTTTCAATGATGAGTTTCGAGTTAAAGCCTTCTATATCTTCATAGACTATAAGTAGGTCGATGTCACTATAAACGCAGAGTTGTTCGCGACCATAACTACCAAGTGCCACAATAGCTATGGGAATGGAACTTCGCATCGGGAGATAATCTCCAAAAAGACGGCGTAAAACAGTTTTATACATAAGTGACATGATGGAGTCTAGCTTTTTTGTATGTAAAACAAGAAAATCTTTCCCTTGGTTTTTTTCAAACAGACTAGACAGTGACTCTTTATACTCATGAATATAGCGTTTAAAAAGTTTACTTAGTTCAAAGTCGGTTCCATTGTTCTCTATTACATCTTCTATCTCAAGTAGCAGGTTCATATAAGTCCTTAGTTAAAAATAACACCAACTTCAGCGACTACAAGAGAGTTCTAGTTATAGGCACATTTTCGTAGAACTAGCCGTAGCTAATTCAAG
>DQSP01000157.1 GCA_015663215.1 Sulfurimonas sp. | reverse complement strand
TCTTGTTTTGTGCATCTATGTAAGTAAAAATCATCGCATAACCTTCGTTAAAATAAATAGTGAACTCACCCCTAGACTAATCACAAGCCCGATAGAGTAAAGTGCCGCTATTGAGCTAAACAGAAGCACTCCAAACGCAGCAAAAGTACTTAGAAGTGAATACTTTATAGAGAGTGTGGTACTTTGTAACTCTTTAGATTTACTCATATAGATACCATAGTCTATGCCTATGGCTATGAGAATGATGAGTGAAAATAGGTGCATAATATTGAGCTCATAAAATGTAGAAATCACACTTAATGTAAAGGCTAAAGGAAAAAGTATATAGTTGAGTGCATAAAAGAACCTCTCCTTAACACTCAGAAAAAGTAAAACAAAAACAGCTAGTAAAACTAAAAGTGAGTAGAGCATGATATTATCAAGCATATCTTTTGCAACTTTTGCAAATATTGAGCCTACATCTATGGGCTCTATATTATCTATTTTTATCGCTTTATCTATGTTTGGCACCATCGCAATAGTATAATACATCTCTTCTTTTTTTATAACTTTCAGAGAAAGAGTAGTAAATGCATCCCAATTAAAAGAGCTACATTTAGGTACTTTCATACTTACATATGCGTCTTTAAAATAAGACTTTTTAAAACCTATTCTATCTGCTTCAGTGTTTAGCATAACATTTAAATGAAAAAAATCATACTCTTTAAGAGTTTTTTGTCTCTTTAAACACTCTTTACTTGTAGGGATAAAGTTCGCAAAACTAAAAGACTCTTTTTGACTCTTTTTTAAAAAGTGTAGAGTATCTAAAAGTTTTTCTTTGCTTAGTCCTTGGACTATAACAGGGTAGAGTTTGTGCGCACTTGCAGAACTAAAAAGCTCTTGGAGCTTTTGAAGTTTTGTATTTTGATAATCAAGGTTTCTGACATTTGTATCGAAGTTTAGGCTTAGGACTCCATACATCAAAAGAACAAGACTTAAAACTGTTACATAAGGACTCGCTATAGTAAAACTTTTTTTTGATTTTACAACTTCTTTCTCGTAAGGTTTTATCTCTAAGTGAACAAAAACAAAAGTAAAAAGGATATATGCAAAAGAGAGGCTCAAAAGAGCGAAAAGACTAATCTGAGCTATCATTGCCACCGGCATCAAGGCAAATATACCAAACGCCACAACAGTTGTGATAAATCCATAAAAAACACTACTATCAAATCTCTTTTTACTCTGATAAAAGCCATGAAAGTAGTAATGAAAAAAGTAGTCAATACTAACAGCCGTTAGTGTTGTCCCAAACGCGAGGGAGAGCACACCGAAGTTTTCTACTAAGGTTGTACAAACAAGTGTTGCAAAAAGCATAGACGAAACTAATGCTGTAAATGTATGAGAAAGTAGTTTTACATCTCTAAGCATCACAAGATAAATAAGTAAAAGTATAATGGTAGAGAGTGCTACAATGTACTGAACATCCCCTTTAATCTTCGCAGAGTTCTCTACACTGTAAAAAAACGGTGCAAATGAGATTGTACCTGGGTAATTTTTCAAAATCCTCTCTACCTCAGCATAGAGTGCTCGAGCCTCATCCATCTGAGAGGGTTCTATTTTTGTCGTGATTTTAAGTATATAGCCTTCATTTCCTAAGCTAATATATTTTCCCTTATGTGAAGGCATCTTTTTTTTGTGCATACTAAAGAGTGATAAGGGGTCATTTTTATCTACTGGTTTATAGAGTACATTTGAGTGAAGTCCATCATAAAGTTTTTGTAGTTTTTCTCTTATTTGTATTTGAAGGAGAGGTTTATTGTTAAAGTCAGCTAAAAGATTATGATACTCTTTGTAGTATCTCTGTATCTCTTCGCTTGGTTTTAGTTTATATGTCACATTTTCTATACTTTTTAAAGACTCAAACTCTTTTACTAAAGCTCGTAAGTTCTTTTTACTCTTTTTATCGAAGCCTTTTACTAGCACTAACATCTCTTTTGAGTAGCCAAGTTCATTGGCAATACTAAGCTTTTGCAGTGACTCTTTAGGTGCAAAAAGTGAAAGTATGTTTGTAGATAGGTGTATACTATCTTTGAGTAAAACAGCAGCTACTAGCAAAACAAGTAGTATGAGGTAGTTAATGTACTTCATCTTCTATGTCTATCTTAATTGTATCATCGTTTGTAAGAAATAATTTTAGCGACTTTAAGTCATCGTTTTTATGTAAAAGTTCTATCTTATTTATATAATCTTGCATCTCATCTTTAGGGTATAAAATCGTTTTGCTTCCCTCTTTTTCAACCTTAAACTCTTCGTTTAATTCCTCTTTATCTGCACTATATAAAAGTATGATTATCTCAAAGTACTGTGCTATTTTCATAGCCTCACCATCATCTACTTCTAGTTCTTCATCATCTTCATATATTGAGAGTTCTTCATCTTCATAATGAAGCTTTTTTTTACTTTCATCATAAAATATCTCTAAACTTGCATCGCCAAAGCTTATCACTCCTCGAAGTGTCATGCTTTTACCTAGAGCATCGCTGTAGCGTACTTCACTAAAGTTATATGATGAAGCATAAAGATGAAGTGATAAGACAAGAGACATAAGTAATAAATGCTTCACAAACATCCTTTGTTTTTTAAAAATTTTACATCAAATATGCTTAAAAAGTAGAGTTTAATCTCTTGTTCATATTTATAAAAGTCTGTTGAGCATTTCTATCATTCCACTTCTGTCCAAAAAGTTTTCGCATTATGCCCTCTATTGTTCTAATAATTACTATATTATTTATCATCTTGAGAACATTTTTGAAGCTTCTTGGAAATGCTCGAAGAGCAAGCGAATAACTTATTCCCTCATACTCTACAACATGCCACCATCCCGGTGGAATGTAAAGAGCATCCCCATGTTCAAGAGTCACCTCTACACCTTTTAGGTATCTAAGGGCTGGATACTTTTCATAATCAGGATTCATAAAATCAACTTCATAGTATGACGAATACGAAAAAGGAACATGGTACATAAAGGGAGTTTGAGATGGCGAGAACATTCGTACCTTTTTTTTAGCTCCAAAGTGACAAAGTATAATGTCTGCATTGTCAATATCATAATGCATCTGAGCTTTTGCACCTTTGCCAGCTAAAAACATAACTGGAAGATTTTTAAAAAATTTCAATCCAATGTCGGGAAATGAAAAGTCATTTTTTAGTGCTGGTATCTCTTTGAGTATCTGAAAAAAGAACATCCGTAAATCTTTCTCGCCCTCTCTTAAAAGATTAAAATACTCTTTTAAAGCTATAGTTTTTTCTGCTGCATGCTGAAGTTTAGTATCAGTAGAGGGCTTTGAGTCATAGAGTTTAACTTCTTTATCACCACCAAGTGACTCAAAGTACTCTAGTGACCAGAGTTCGTATGCTCGCCACTCTTTTGTAAGGTTTTTCATCACAACAGGTATTTCTCTACTTTTGTATCGTTTTAAAAAAGTTTCTGCATCTATGTTTTTAACAACATCTACCTGAGCTAATTTCACCTACTTCTCCTCTCTTGAATCTCTGAGTACAATAAATATTTTACCATAGAGTATCTGAAACAGGAGTGCAGTTCCTAAAAAAAGTATCCAACCTAAAGAGCTATAAAATGCCCATAGATTGTTGTTATCATCAAAAACTAAGCCTACCTGAATACTTACATTTAAAAAAGTCATAACTGCCCAGTATCCATCACTAGAAGCGATAAATTTTTCTTCTTCACTTGAGAGCTTTTTTTTATAAAACTTTTGTGAAAATTTTAAAATAGTATGGCGTTTATTTATGTAGGACTCCAAAAAGAAGAAAAAGAAAAAACCAGATATAAGTGCTGGGATTGCTTTAATGGATTCCATACTTACAAAATAGTAAGCGATGAGAATAAACACAAAATAGATAAGCGGAGTAGAAATAGTCTTTAAGTCTGCCTTGATGATAAGACTAAACAGCAGATAAAAAGCCATTACCAAACTATACACTAATGTTAAATCTCTAAAATCATAAAACTGCATAAAAAATATAAAGCTAGGAGCAAAAATAAAAGAAAGAAGGGTGTTAAAAGTTTTAAGACTCATCTTTAGAGCTACTTTTTCTCTTGCCAAAAGTCATAAAGATTTAACCACTGACTTGGGTAGCGCTTAATAACTTCTTCATACTTTTTTGTATATACAAGTACAGCTTCTTCTATGGCTATACTCACTTTTTTCTCATAATCAACATCTATCTCAATAAACTCTACTTTATACTCTTGAATACCTGTAAGCATTACAAAGTAAGCTACAAGAGGTGTTTTCATTTTGTAGGCTATTTGAAATGGATTTTTGTTAAAGAGTGCGGGTTCACCAAGAAATTCTACTTCTATAGTCGCATTAGGGTTTGAAGCACGATCACCCATGATGGCAACGACCTCGTTTGCACTCAGAGCATTTGCTATAGATATTGAAACTGCGATAGCTCCTTTGTTTAGGTCTATCACTTTTTGAGTTGACTTGTAACCTAATTCTTCTTCTATCCCTTTTATACCATCTTTCATCGCCTCTTGCATAACGATATTCATAACGTTAGTAGAACGTGAGCTGTTTGAAGATGCTGCCCAACCACCAAAGTGAGAAAGCACTAAAATAGTTGCGTTTGAAAAGATTTTAAGGGGTCTATCTGGGTCATCATAGACAAATTTATAAGCACTTGGGTCTGCCTTCGTTATAAACCTATCGACCATTGTTATAGCAAACGTGCGTGAGTGCTCAAAGTACATAAAGAAGCTCATCTCCATACCAAGATGAGCATAATAATCTTTGAGAGCTGTTTTTACATTTGTAGAAATTAGTGCATAAAAAAGAGAAACGGGATACATAAGATAGTAGATGAACTTGTAACCAAAAACTTTGTAAAGATTGAAAACGAGTTTTATACTCCAAGCACTCCCTCTTTGTTTTGTTGCCAAGTTATTTTCCTAGTATCTTGTTAAGTAGCATACGAGGCCACTTAAAAGGAAGAATACGAATATGGACCCAAACAATAGCAAGAGTATCCATGTCTGTAAAATGACTCACTCTATCCTCAGGGTTTG
>DQSP01000212.1 GCA_015663215.1 Sulfurimonas sp. | reverse complement strand
GGTATCAAAATTGAGAGTACTGATGAAGTTAAATTTTGGGAAGCGCTAGATTTAGAGTTTCAGAGTATCTTAAATCGTCCACATGACAACTACAAAGCAAGTGCACCAATTATTAATAAAAATGCAGGTCTTATAACTGTTACAGCAACATCTAAACAGATGAAACGTTTTTCTAACTATCTGGAAAGACTTCAAGGTAAGGTACAGCTACAAGTTCTTATAGATGTTCAACTACTCTCAGTAACTATGAGTGAAGGAAAAACAACAGGTATTGATTGGCAACAACTGTATGCCTTACAAAACTTTGATGTATCTATAAATCATATCAGTAATAAAAATGTTGATACATTTGATGCAACAGGTGCTACCACAACTGCTATTGCAGCCAATGCAATTGATGGAGTTGCAAGTATTGTAAATATAAAAGGACAAGCAAAACTTAATGAAGTTATTAAATTTCTTAAAACACAAGGAAATGTTAACTCAATCTCAAATCCAAAAGTTTTAACACTCAACAATCAACCAGCACTTATCACAGCAGGAACGGAATACTTTTATAAGATAACAAGTACACAAACTCTAGCTGGTGGTACAGGAGCTGGTGCACAGAGTGCTAATGAAAATGTGCAATCAGTATTTGCTGGTGTTCTTTTAACTATAACTCCAGAAATTGCTGATGATAATACTATTACACTTAAAATAAATCCATCTCTTTCTGAAACAACAACAAACATATCACAGACTGACAATGCAAATAGAACTATGCCACCCGATTTAAGCCGTCGTCAACTCTCTTCAGTTGTTACAGTTAAAGATGGACATAGAATTATACTCGGTGGTTTAATTACTACTAGAAATACTATTAACTCAAATAAGGTTCCTTTACTTGGTGATATTCCAGTACTTAGTTACCTTTTTAAATATGAAGAGAAAGTAAGACAGGTAGAAGAGTTAGTTATTATCATTGAGCCACATATTATTCACAAGTCTAACAACACCGTATCACTAGCAGATTTAGGTTATGAGGGTATGACTGATGATATGCTTATGAAAGAGAGACTATCAAATACAGATCAAACAGATGGTTTAACATTAGAAAATGCTGGTAAAGTAGGTCTAAAAATACCACAGAAGCTTCTTGATGAAGCTGCTGATTCAGAGTAAAGGGAACCATAATATATGAACAGTATCTTTGTCAATTCTAAAGATGTTTTCTTAGATATTGTAAATGCTAAAGACTATATTCAACTAGACCGTGTTTCAACAATATACCAAGCCCTAAAAAACTCTATAAAGAAACCATTAAAAATGATTCTTTTGTATGGGAAACCTGGGACAGGTAAAAGTATGTTTTTAAACAAACTTCATAAAGACTTATCCTCGTCGCAAAAAGTCTACCTCTATCAAACACCAATCCTAGATGAAAGTGAATTTTATAAAACACTGGCACAAGATCTGTTTGAGACTAAGTACAGTGGAGAGTTAAACTTTACACAATTTATGAAAATTGTAAAATCACAAGACAACGAAGAGATACCTGTTGTTCTTTTAGATGAAGCACAACTTTACTCAGAAGTGTTAATGGAAAAAATTCGTCTTTTGTCAGATACAAGAACTGTCAAATTTGTTATAACACTCCATAAAACAGAAAAAGAAGATATCATCGCAAAAGAGCACTTTCAAACAAGAATCTGGGAAACTATAGAACTTGAAAATGCTTCGAGTGGTGAACTCAAAATTTATATTCAGAAAAAACTCATGAAAGCAAATTGTTTTGATAGTGCAAATATGTTCACGAACAAGTCAGTCAATAAAATTCATAAAATAACAAATGGTAATTATAGAGATACTAATAAGTTACTCTATACACTCTTTGATTTATATGCCGCATATGAGAGAAACCAGCAACTTTCATCAGTTAAAACTGATCAAGTGTCAAATAAACTTATTGAAATGTCAGCAATTCATACAGGTTTAATTCATGCTTAATATTGTAGACCTAGAAAAACGTTGGTTTATCTATAAGTTAAAATCATATATTCCTCACCTAAGTATATTGATAAGTCTTATTGTTATTATATCTATATTTTTAGCTTTCTCACGTGCCTCACAAGATATTTCACAGCTTACAATAACACCCACCGTAGCACCTATTATAGTAAAGAAAGAGACACTTCCAGTTAAAGAACCTGTCCAAGCCACTCCTAAAGCAGTGGTAAAAATAGAACCCGTTGAAGTTCTTAAACAAGAACCCCAACTTTTACATGATAACAATAGAGTAAAGCTCTCTCCATCTTTAGGATTTATGAGAAAAATGCAAGGCTCTGTACAGCCATACTATAAAAATGATCTTGAGTATAAGGGACAGGTGCAAGAACAAGCCCCTGCACCAATAACTGAAGTTGTAGAACAAGAAGTGATTGTTCCTCTTTCTACACTAGAGGCTGAACCTGAAGTAAAAAAAATAAGTATTAAAAGACAAAATACTCAAAACGATATCTATGAAATAATCGCACGATTTAAAAAAAATAACAATCCAGCATTAAGTCTTTTTGTAGCAAAAAAGTATTATGAGCTTGAAGACTATCAGCAGGCATATAACTATGCACTCATTACAAATAAAATAAATAAAGAGATAGAATCAAGCTGGATTATTTTTACAAAATCACTTGTGAAGCTTGGTAAGCGCGATAAGGCTATAACAACACTTGAACAATATATAAAACAGTCACATTCAAGTGGTGCACGTATACTACTTGATGAAATTTATGCAGGAAAATTCAAATGAAGCTCTTATTAACACTTGTCTTAGCACTCAATCTCTATGCTAATACAAAACAGAATATGTTTAATCTTTACCAAAATAGCAAATATGAAAAAGTTTGTCAGATAGGGTTTGATAATTTTAAAAAGAATAAACACGATGAAGAGTTTGTTTCACTCTATGCTTTTTCATGCTTAAACTCAGACTATATTGATAGACTTGCTGTACCTACTGCGGTACTTAAATTTTCTCGTGAAGCACGTGCAAATTCTGCATACTTTTCTGTTATTTTAATGCAAAAAAAGCTTCTTTATCATGCACTAGTGGACAACTATGACCTCTCCGAGTTTACTTTACCTACAACAGACTATGTCCTATCTCGTGTTTTTGACCTCTACTCTAAGATTGGTAAACATGAACCGAGAGCTTTTTATCTATTTGATGATCCAAATGATAGTAAACTTACATATAAGCTCTACCTTGTTAGAGAATATAAACTCAATAAAATTGTAATAGAAGAGTTTTATGATACAATAACTATAAAACGTCATGTTTACTGGTAGGAGACACTGTGGATAGAATTACAACAGACTTACTAGCAGAAGGCTCTATCATGAAAGGGCAAGTTGATAGGCTTTTAGCAAAAGGTATCAATGAGAACTTAATTCTTCGTGACATTACACTATCTGGTTTTATGACCATGGATAGACTTGTAAGGTTTATCGTTCAAAAAGTTCGTGATGGTGTTTACAACCTTTCTATCATCGATAATTATGACTATATACATGAAAAAGTTGTTCTCCAAAAACTGGCGAATGAGTTAAACTTATCTTTTATTGATTTAGATTCATTAGATATGGACTACTACCTTACAGCTAAAGTACCATTAGCACAACTCCAAAAGCATAATGTTATTCCTGTTTTTCAAGATGACATGAGTGTTACTATCGCATTTGATGATCCTTTAAATATCGAAGCAGAAGAATCTATTCAAAGAATATTTCCAAAAAAAATTGTCAAGGTAGCACTGTGCACAAAAAAACAAATCGCATCTTACTTACATAAAATTGCACTAAAAGATAGTGTCAAAGATTTGGTTAAAAAGATAAAAGATGAACTAAACTCGATTAATTCTGTTGAGGAACAACAAGAAGCTTCTTCTATTTTGCTGCTTATTGATGTAATTTTAAAAACATGTATCAATAGCCGTGGTAGTGATATACATATCGAACCAACTGAGAAAAACTGTGTTGTCCGTTCTCGTATTGATGGAAAGCTAGTGGAAACATTTATCTTTGAAAAAGAAATTTATCCGCCCCTTGCTTCAAGGTTAAAGCTTTTAGCAAATCTTGATATCGCAGAAAAAAGAAAACCTCAAGATGGACGTTTTTCAACTGCCGTAGGAGCAAGAGAATATGACTTCCGTATCTCTACATTGCCTATTTTGTATGGTGAGTCTATTGTTATGCGTGTTTTAGATAAAGAAAAAGCTCTTGTGCGACTCGAAGATGCAGGTATGGATTCAGTAAGTTATCAAAAACTCCTTAAGGGTCTATCTGCACCATATGGAATTATTCTTGTAACTGGTCCAACTGGTTCTGGTAAAACTACAACACTTTATGGGGCACTTAATGAACTAAGAAATGTTGAGGACAAAGTTATTACAGTTGAAGACCCTGTTGAGTACAGAATGAATCTTATCCAACAAGTGCAAGTAAATGCAAAAGTTGGTCTCTCTTTCGCTGCTGCACTTCGCTCCATACTTCGTCAAGATCCAGATAAGATTATGATTGGAGAGATTCGCGATCAAGAAACACTAGAAATAGCTATTAAAGCAGCACTAACTGGTCATATGGTTATCTCAACTCTACACACAAATGATTCTATCTCTGCAATTCCTCGTATGGCAGATATGGGAATCGAGCACTACCTTATATCAGGAGCACTTGTTGCCATTCAAGCACAACGCCTCGTAAGAAAGATATGTGTTCATTGTAAAGTAGAAGATGTGCTCTCATCAAGTGTCTTAGAAGAGCTTGATGGAGTTTTTCCTAAAGGTTCTAAGTTTTATAAAGGTAGTGGTTGTAAAGAATGTAGTGATAGTGGGTATATGGGTCGAGAGATGATTTGTGAAGTGCTTACTATCACAGATGAACTCTCAACTCTAATAGCCAAAGGTGCAGGTAAAGATGCTATGCTTAAACAAGCACAAAAAGATGGTTTTATTGATATATTTCAAAATGGTATTCAAAAAGCCTTAGATGGAATTACAAGTATTGAAGAGATACTAAAGGTGGCGAAAGGATGATGTATTTTACAGCGACAGTATTAACAAAAGGTAAAAAAGAGCAGTTTGGTTTTTATGCTAAGGATAAAAAAGAGGCTAATAGTATTGCAAAGCTTAAGTTTAATGGAATTATTCTTAAGGTTGTTGAAGATAAAGAACCTCTTGAAGAACAATTTAAACGATTTAAAACAAATCTATTAAAAAACTTTAAAAAGAAAAAAATAAAACAAGATGGACTTATATCTGCTATTAGACAATTGGCAGTTATGACTAATGCAGGTATCTCTATTCATGATTCTTTAAGTGAGATTGCTGATGCAACTGATGATGAAGCTTTAAAAACTGTTTTTTC
>DQSP01000107.1 GCA_015663215.1 Sulfurimonas sp. | reverse complement strand
GGTAGTGTCCTGCTGAAAGCACAAGGCAAGAAGTGTAGGTGCAACCGTAACGCCCTATGAACCATCCCGTAGGGTGGTACTTAGGTCGCCTTGCTTTCTTTAAATTATAATAAAATTATCACTCATATTTTCAAGTGATATAACAGTATGATAGTATGATATTTAGAGAATCTGAAGAGTTTATCTCATGTTTTTTTTGGAGATAATTAAAGACTAAAACGTGTGGGATTAAAAGCCTATACAGGCGAGTAGGAAGACTTTGAAGAAATAGCATCCAGGGCTAGACGAATGTGGACATTATTGCAACTGTAAGTTATGATATGTCTCCTGCATTCATTAAAAGTGTTAAAGAATACCTACCAAGTTTTATGAGTTTCATATTCTAAAAATAATAAATGATACTATTACAACGTTTTAAAAAATAAGATGTATCAACCAATAAACTCCCTACTATGACTAAACATATTTGGCTTAAAAACCACAACAATCTCACAAAGAAACAAAAAGTAGAATCACTTAAGAGTAAACTAAGTACAGATACTTAACTTGCAAAATATAAAAAGTATGACAAACGTGAAAACCGTGAAAAGTGTCCACTGTAAGGTCAGTAGTTACACTTTTCACATATTTTACAGTAGTCACAGATTGCAGACTTTTACACTTTTTAGAGAGTGCTTATTTTTTGATTGATAGATTCAATGCTTTGTCCTGCTGTCTCAATTACCGAATAATAGTGATATTGGTTACGGTCTCCTCTTTTCCGAATTTTCCAATGAATGTCTTTATATATTTTTAGGATGCGCTTGCGTTCTTTGTCGGAGCAGTCAAAATCATCATCTTCTTTTAGATACATTTCTAAGTCAGTCTTGGTCAGTTCATCTTTGAGTAGGAGCAATCCTTTAATGATAGAGATGAAGTAAGCATCCTTTTTTTCTCGGGAAAGCTTCACCGCATCCACTGCACTATCAAGCATTACTACCGATGTTGGATTTCCTTGTTTGAAGCTGAAACTTCGTGATTCAAGGAAGAATCTGACTCTACCACCCTCATTGATGGTTGATATTTTAGTATATGGTTCTTCACCATCTGTTGTTTCTATTTTTAGCAGTCCATCGCTATCTTGTTCTATTTCTGCTGTTCCTGCAAAGTTCTCTCCATCCTTGTTGGTATGATGTAGCGTTATAAAGGTAACACCCTTATTGGTTAATGCTTTTATGCGGTGCATAGCTCCTGCATTAGCATCCTTACTCAGAATATTGCGGTTTAGAAACTTCAGCGTATCGAGTACCACAATAAGTTCTGAGGGGTTAACCTCTCCACTCTTCACCATGTCTTCAATAAGGGTAATGTTTTCATCCGCATTGCCTTCAGTAATAAGATTATATCTCTCGGAGAGACCTACCTCTTCAATGTGATTTTCATAAGCTGCTGCCATCCCTAATTGACCATCAAGGTATAAGTAAAAAACCTCCACTTTAGAGTGTTTATTTAATATTTGCTCACACAAGTGAAGCATCACGGTAGTTTTACCACTACCGGCTGCTCCATAAAGGACTAAATGAAACCCTACTGGTATCAAATGCTCTATAAAGAAAAACATATTCAACGCACGTTTTTTTTCCTGACTATTCATCTTTCTATCCTTTAATTTCTGTTTTGCAGAATGTGTTATAATCTGACTGTTATTCTTATCTTTAGAATCACTGGTTACCAACTTTTGATTCTCTTGAGCCCACTGGGTTTTATCTTTAATTTCACAAGTCATTGATGACCTCCTTAATACTATTGAATCTTTGCACATAGTCACTCAAATCAACTTTACCCACATGTGATACAAGACTCTTTAGTTCTATATCTCTGGCTGTTGTTTGAAGAATATTGGCAACGTTTAACATACATTTGTAGGCTGCTTCATCTTCGACTAAAAATATTAACCTTCTATCGCTAACTTCTTCGACTAAAGAAATATTTTCCTTAATCTTATAGCCTGCATAAGGAAGCATGATGAAGTCGAGACCAAGAAGTATGGCTGTTGCAGAATCTCTATGCCCTTCAATGACATAAACAGGTCTGTCATCTGTATAAATACGAATCAAGGGTGTACTATTTGGACTTGTACCTGCCCTAGTCTTCCATTTGATACCATCTTTGTATCTCCACTTGTAGGAGATTAGTTTAAATTCAAAGTGCTGATTATCGAAGCAACCAATGACATAGGTGTTGTTTTTTCTGTCATATCGACTCATCGCCATAAAGAGATGAAAATCGGTTTTATTGCATTCTGATATAAGATACTTAGGGAACAAGTCACTCAGTGCCTGAATGTGTAAAGTATCAGTATTATCTATCTGCTCAAAACGATTAAACTCAGAACTTAACTGCTCAAGAGAAATATGACTATGATTAGATAAAGAGTGTTTTACAGATACTTGTTCAGTATTTAGTTTGTATTTGCTTGCATCTATTTTGGGCTTTAAATCACTCATTACATCACCTCCCACTGGATGTTAAGCTCCTGACAGAGCCACTCCATTGTCTCAGGAAGAGAATTGAAAGCATGATAGCCATCGTAGAACAAAGATACGATATCACTGTAATGTTCGCCCGAGCCAAAGTCATGAAAACTTCCGTCTTTGTATATTTTACAAGATGGAGTTCGCTCATCAGGACGAACTTTGAAAAATCCGTCTTTAGTAATATCTATACCAACACCATTTAAGATATTTATATTTATCTCAACATCATTCGTATATGATCGAATCTTCTGACGTGTTTCTGGATACAATTTTTTCATGATGCCACCTTCATTTTTCTACCTACTATGAACTTTGCAATATCATATATATTGTAAAGCACCCTATCAGAGCCACTACCCTTACCTAATTTACTGCAAGGTATACCTATACCCTCTGCTCTATCTCTATCGAGTGATACTTTACTTCTTTGTGTTATTTCTGCTACAATATCAGTTGACACAGTTAGCGATTTATATTCTTCAAAAAGCATTGATGCCAATACTTTAATCTCTTCGTTTTTTTCGGTATTCATTTTGAATATCCTTTGTGTTGAATTTTCAATCGATTGATACTGCTATTGTAGGGGCTTGGGATAGATATGAGAAGACTTC
>DQSP01000089.1 GCA_015663215.1 Sulfurimonas sp. | reverse complement strand
ATTTTATCTTGTCTGTATGGTACTTTTTATTGGCTTAACTTTTCGCTATTGCATAATTTGGGTTAAAACCCTCTTGACCTTTTAAGTCAGGATTGAGTAAAGAGAATGGAGTCAGTGTTTTACCTGTTGCTGGTCCAGCAGTTGGTGTCAAAACTGTTCCATAATCTTTTTTATAATTGGCTTGAATAAAACCCCATAATTTTGGTGTTTTACTTCTGTATGGTACTTTGACACCTTTTGGTGCAACAAACTCAGGTTGATACCCTTGTAGTGCTAACAAATTCGCTGCATTTACTGATGAACAAGTCATTAGTAATGCAAGTGTTGTTAGCTTCCCTTTTGTAGATATTTTCATATTTTCCTCCTATGAAAGATTGCCGTAGTTTAAGACAAGAGTGAAAAGAAAGTGTAAATGTATTTTTTCATTTGTGTTTACTAAGATTAATTAACTCTGCTATAATTAGGAACTAATAAAACAAAAGAGAAAACAAATGCAAAATGTAGAACCAATGACACTTTTCGGTTACGAAAAATTACAAGCCGAAGTAAAAAGCCTTAAAGAAGTACAACGCCCTCAGTGTGTAAAAGATATAGAAGAAGCATTAGAACATGGTGACTTAAAAGAAAATGCAGAGTACCATGCAGCTAAAGAGATGCAAAAAAACATAGATAATCGTTTAGCCGAACTTCAAGAAATCCTTGGAAAAGCACAAATTGTTAACCCTAGTGAACTTGCACATGCAAAGATTTCTTTTGGCTCTACAGTTGTAATGACTGATATAGATAGTGAAGAAGAAGTGACATACACACTTGTCGGTGGATGTGAATCAAATCCTGATAATGGACTTATATCTTTTAACTCTCCTCTTGCAAAACAACTTCTTGGAAAAGAAGAAGGGGATGAGGTGAAAGTTCGTCTTCCTGGTGGAGAAAAAGAGTTTGAGATAGAAGAAGTAAAGTATGATGAAACTGTATATGAGTGTATGACATAATGAGTGAAAAAATAAATGTAGGAATTATTGGGGTAAGCGGTTACACAGGTTTGGAACTTGTAAAAATGCTTATAAACCATCCTGCATTTACTCTTAGTTATGTTGCTAACTCAACTGGAGGCATTCGTTTAGATGAACTGCATCCCTCTTTGAGTGGTGTTTGTTCTTTGCAAGTACAAAAAGCAGATGTAGATACTTGTGCTGCTTCTTGTGAGCTAGTATTTTTAGCAGTACCACATAAAACAGCGATGGCATTTGTAAAACCATTTATGAAACTTAGCACTAAAATCGTTGACTTTTCAGCGGATTATAGATTGACTCAAGAGCTTTATGAAGAGTACTACTGCCCTCATACTGATGTAGAGAACTTAGAAAATGTTGTATATGGTTTGCCTGAAATGTTCCGTGAAGAGATAAAAAAAGCCTCTTTAGTAGCAAATCCTGGTTGTTTTCCAACTTCAGCCATTTTAGGCTTACTTCCATTTTTAGATAAACGCATAGCTGGTTCACCTGTTATCATAGATGCTAAAACTGGAGTGAGTGGGGCAGGGAAAAAACTGAGTGAAGTGACACACTTTGTAAATGTAAACGATAACCTTTTTGCATACAATCCATTCTTTCATAGACATGCACCTGAGATAGCTCAAAAATTGGGAATTAACTTTGATGAGGTAAATTTTGTACCTCATTTAGTACCGCTTACTCGTGGTATGATAAGTTCTATCTATATTCAAACGCAGGGTGAGTTTGATGCAGAGGAACTTGTACGAGAGTACTATAAAGATGAACCTTATGTTCGCATAAGTAAAAATCCAGTTGATATGAAAAATACAGCAGGAACAAACTTTTGCGATATATATGTAAAACAAAAAGGCAATGTTCTTTTTATATCAAGTAGTATAGATAATTTACTTCGTGGTTCATCATCTCAAGCACTTGCAAACGCCAACCTTATGATGGGACTTGATGAAAATACCGGCATACCAAACATAGCTTATGTTCCATAATATAGAACTCAAAGAGGGGGCACTGATAATTTCAGATGCACACTACTCCTCTTCACGTCCAGAACTCCTCTCTCTTATAAAAGATATACATTCACAAAAGATAGTAACTTCACAACTTATACTTATGGGTGATATCTTTGATGCACTTTTTAAAGAAGTTGTAAAAACACAAGAAAATAATGCTCAGATGATAAAGCTTTTAAATGAGATAAGTGAAAAAATAGAACTAATTTATCTAGAAGGAAATCATGACTTTAATCTTCAGGCTATATTTTTAAATGCTAAAATCATATCTTTAAATAGACAGCCTCTTATCTGCAGCTATAAAGATAAAAGAGTTGCTTTAGCACATGGGGATTTTGATATTGGACTTTTTTATAAAATATATACTGCACTTATCCGAAATAGTTTTGTACTCTATCTTCTTAACAAGATAGATACATGGACAAGTAACTTTATACTTAAAAAATTAGATAGTTATTTAAACAAAAAAGATGACTGCAAAGAATTTATAGGCTTTGAAGTTTATATCAAAAATCGTAACTTAGATAAGTTTGCATGTGAGTATTTTATAGAGGGGCATTACCACCAAAATAGAAGCTTCTCATTTGAGAAAGTAAACTACATAAATTTAGCAGCTTTTGCTTGCAATCAAAGATACTTTATAGTAAAATCAAGTAAAGATAATGAACTAATGATAGATGAAAACTCATATGTGGAGATTTGAAAGATGGATGATAATTCCTTAAAAGTTGGTTCTAATGAGATGGAACTCGTTGACTTCCGTATACTCAAACAAGAAGAAAATTCTGTTTATGAAGGTATATACGGTATAAATGTCTCTAAAGTAAGAGAGATTATTCGAGTGCCTGAGCTAACTGACTTACCTGGAACACCAGACTTTATAGAAGGTATTTTTGATCTTCGTGATGTGGTTATACCTGTAGTAAACCTAGCAAAGTGGATGGGTATTACCGAACCCGAAGAAGCTAAAAATAATTCTCGAATAATTATTACTGAATTTAATAATGTGCTCATAGGTTTTGTTGTACATGAAGCCAAGCGTATTCGTCGTATTAGCTGGAGTGACATTGAACCAGCAACTTTTATGAGCGGTTCCGGTGGGCTTGATTCTAACAAGATTACAGGTGTAACAAAAATAGAAGACGATAATGTTCTTCTTATCTTAGACCTTGAGTCTGTTGTGCAGGATCTTGGACTATACTCCCCTGATGTTGATAACATTCCAGAAGAATTAGAAACTTTTTCAGGAATAGCACTTGTTTTAGATGATAGCGCAACAGCTAGAAAAATAGTAAAAGAAGCACTCTCAAAGATGGGCTTTAGTGTGGTTGAGGCTATGGATGGTGAAGAAGGGCTGACTAAGCTTGATGAACTATATAAAAGTTATGGTGAAAATATCGCAGATCATCTAAAAATAATTATTAGTGATGTTGAGATGCCTAGAATGGATGGTTTTCATTTTGCATCAAATGTAAAAGATGATGGAAGATTTGAAGATATTCCAATAGTCTTTAACTCATCAATTAGTGATCATTTTAGTGAAGGTAGAGGTATGGAAGCAGGTGGAGAAGCTTACTTGGTTAAGTTTGAAGCAAGCTCGTTTTACAATGAAGTTTCACGAGTTGTACGTGAACATATGAAGGAGGAAGTGTAAATATGGATGAATTTCAAGAGATACTACAGGATTTTTTAATTGAATCATTTGAACTTGTAGAAAAGCTAGATGAGGATTTAGTAGAGTTAGAAAACAACCCAGAAGATTTAGAACTTTTAAATGGAATATTTAGAGTTGCACATACTGTTAAGGGTGCATCTTCATTTTTAAACTTTGATGTTTTGACACACTTAACACACCATATGGAAGATGTTTTAAATAAAGCACGCCATGGTGACTTACTGATTACGCCAGATATTATGGATGTTATTTTAGAGTCTATTGACCTTATGAAAGCACTACTTGAAACTATTCGAGATACAAGTGAAGATGCGGGAATAGATGTCGCTGCTTGTGTTGTAAGACTTGATAAAATTACAGGGGGAGATGGTGAAGTTCAAACTTCTGCGGCAGCTGAAGCTGTGACAGAAGAAGTGACTCCCCAACCTGTAGTAGAAGAAGCTGTAGCTGATGATGTAGACTATGATAGTATGAGTCCAGATGACCTTGAAGCTGAGATAGAAAAACTGCTACAAGAACGCCAAGACGAAGATAAGGCAAAACGTGAGGCGAAGATTGCAGCAGGGGAAGAAGTTCTAGCAGCTCCTCCTGAACCAATAGAAGATGAGCCAGCTGCTCCAAAAGCAGAACCAGCTCCTGCTCCAACGCCAGAACCAGCTTCAGCTCCAGTTGTAACGACTCCAAAAAAAGATGACCCAA
Organism: Sulfurimonas sp.; assembly: GCA_015663215.1. Classification (GTDB taxonomy): domain Bacteria; phylum Campylobacterota; class Campylobacteria; order Campylobacterales; family Sulfurimonadaceae; genus Sulfurimonas. Next base: position 2,547 of record DQSP01000089.1, on the reverse strand, counting down.
AAGCAGCAGCACCAGTTAAACGTGCTCCAGCAACAGTTGAGCAAACAATTCGAGTGGATGTTAAAAGACTTGACCACCTTATGAATCTCATCGGTGAGCTTGTTCTTGCGAAAAATAGACTTATCAAGATAAATGATGATGTTGAAGAGCGCTACGAAGGTGAAGAGTTCCTTGAAGAGTTAAATCAAGTTGTAAGTATTGTTTCTCTTGTAACTACTGATCTTCAAATAGCGGTTATGAAAACTCGTATGCTTCCTATTGGAAAAGTGTTTAATAAGTTCCCTCGTATGATTCGCGATTTATCTCGTGAACTTAACAAAAAAATCGACTTAGAACTCGCAGGTGAAGATACAGAGCTTGATAAGTCTATCGTTGAAGAGATAGGGGATCCTCTTGTTCACATCATCCGTAACTCATGTGACCATGGTGTTGAAATTCCAGAGGTGCGTTTAGCACAAGGAAAAAGTGAAACGGGTACTATTGGGTTAAAAGCATACAATGAAGGAAACCAAATTGTTATTCAGATAGATGATGATGGAAAAGGTCTTGATGCTGGAATGCTAAAAGACAAGTCAGTTGAAAAAGGTCTTATTACTGAAAAAGAAGCGGACAATATGAGTGATAAAGAAGCATTTACTCTTATCTTCAAGCCAGGTTTCTCAACAGCTGCAGCTGTTACAAGTGTAAGTGGTCGTGGTGTTGGAATGGATGTTGTAAAAACAAACATTGAAAAACTTAACGGTATTATTGATATTGATTCAGAGATAGGTGTTGGAACTTCAATGAAGTTAAAGATTCCTCTAACACTAGCCATCATTCAAGCACTTCTAGTTGGTGTTCAAGAGGAGTACTATGCGATTCCATTAGCATCAGTTCTTGAAACTGTTAGAATTTCTAAAGAGGAGATTTACACAGTTGAGGGACGTTCTGTTATGAGACTTCGTGAAGAAGTTCTCTCTCTTGTACATATAGGCGATATTTTTGAAGTAGAGCGAATTCTTGATGCAAATGAGCATGCTTATGTTGTTGTTTTAGGTCTTGGGACTAGTAAACTTGGTCTAATTGTAGATACTTTAGTTGGACAAGAAGAGATAGTTATTAAATCTTTAGGCGATTATCTTAAAGGCATCGAAGGTGTTGCCGGAGCTACTATCCGTGGTGATGGTGGCGTAACTCTAATCGTAGATGTTGTTGCTCTTATGTCAATGGCAAGAGATGTGAAATCAACTGCACTTAGTGATGCTTCTGCTACTGAAGTAAGCCATGAAAAGACTAAAGCTAGCGACTACACAATCATGATTGTAGATGATTCAAAAACTGATAGAACTATAATGAGAAAATCTTTAGAACCACTAGGTGTTACTTTAGTTGAAGCAGCAGATGGACAAGAAGCACTAAATATCTTAAAATCTGGTGATCATAATTTTGATGCGATGCTTGTTGATATAGAGATGCCTCGTATGGATGGATGCACTTTAGCAACAGAGATTAAAAAATACAACAAGTACAAAAACTTACCACTCATAGCGGTTACATCTCGTAGTGGAAAGTCAGACCGTATGCGTGGTGTTGAGTCAGGTATGATTGAGTATATTACTAAACCATATTCGGCTGACTATCTCTCTAGTGTAGTACAAAGAAATGTTAACTTTAAATCGGAGTTTTTATAATGAGCGATCAATTAAAAGAAGTCATAAACCAACAAAATAAACAGCAAAACTCAGACCTCAATCAACTCGATGACATAGTGCAACTTGTCGGTTTTGTGATAGGTGAAGAGGAGTATGCTATTCCTATTTTAGCTATTCAAGAGATTATCAAACCATTTTCATGGACGAGAGTACCTCAAGTTCCTGCTTATGTTTTAGGTGTCTTTAACCTTCGTGGTGCAGTAATACCTCTTATTGACCTACGTGCTAAGTTTGGACTTCAAACAAAGAAACAGTCAGATGAAACACGTTTTATCGTAATGCGCCATGGTGATGATGTAGCAGGTTTTGTGATAGACAGACTAACAATGGCGATACGCCTTAAAAAAAGAGATATTGGTCCAGCTCCTGATACTGTAAATGGTAACGATACTATCATTGATGGTGTTGGTAAACAAGCAGATAAAATTATAACTATCCTTAAAGTAAATAAACTCCTAGAGCGAGATTTTTAGAACATACTTTAATGGATGCTAATTTAATTAATATTATTAACAGTAGTAAACTCTCTTTGAACTTTTCAGGAGAGCTTACACTCTATACTATCACTTCACTTCAAAAAAAACTTCAAACTATATCTTTTACTGACATTAAAACTATTGTTCTTGATTTAGACAGTGTTTCTTATTTGGATACAGCTGCCGCAATTTTTATAGTAAAACTTGAAGAAGAGCACAATAATAAGTCTATTGAAACGACTATTATATGTTCTAGCGAGAAGCTTCTCTCAACACTTGAACTTGTGAAAATGCAAAAAATTATAACAAATCTCGAGACACGCATAGAAGAGAGTAAAAATACATTTTCTAACAATAGTTTTCCAAAAATAAAGATATAT
>DQSP01000051.1 GCA_015663215.1 Sulfurimonas sp. | reverse complement strand
TAGAGTATCTAAGTCAAGTTTGACATCACTCTTAGCTACATCATAACTCTCAGGGTGGATACCACTATTATCAAAGATATTGTTAGTCTCTTTTATTCGAATAAACCCTGCTGCTTGTTCATAAGCTTTTTGACCTAAACCTTTTACTTTTAAAAGTCCATCTTTACTTTTAAAATTTCCATTTTTATCTCTATACTCTATGATATTTTTTGCTATTTTACTGCCTATGCCTGCTACATGAGAGAGTAGGGATGCTGAAGCAGAGTTTATGTCAACTCCTACTGCGTTTACCAAGTCTTGTGTTACATCATCGAGCCTTTTTTGTAGAAGTTTTTGGTCTACATCGTGTTGGTACTGTCCTATTCCTAAAGATTTTGGGTCTATTTTAACAAGTGCGGACATTGGGTCACGGAGTCTTTGGGCTATAGAGATAGCACCTCTTATTGTCACATCTAAATGCGGGTACTCATTTTGTGCTAACTTAGAAGCTGAGTAAACTGAGGCACCCGCTTCTGAAACTACTGTGTATTTGAGTTTGGCATTTTCTTGGCTATTGAGTTTTGCAAAAAACTCTTGTGTCTCCCTTGAACCTGTACCATTCCCTATGGCTACTCCTGTGATATTGTACTTTTTTGAGAGTTGTAAGACTACTCTTTTTGAGTTTTCATAGTCGTTTTTGGGTTGTGTTGGATAGATGACTGCTGACTCAAGGTAGTTTCCATTTTCATCTATGACAGCGAGTTTACAGCCACTTACAAACGCGGGATCAACACCGAGAAGAATCATCTTACTTACAGGTGGAGTCATAAGAAGTTGTGAGAGATTCTTCCCAAAAACAGATATGGCAGCTAAATCAGCTTTTTCTTTTAGCTCATGATGCACTTCTCTCGCGATGGAAGGAAGAAGTAGGCGTTTGAGTCCATCTTTGTAAGCTAAAAATAGTAGCTCCTTTGAGCTTGATGCATCTTTTGGAATTTTGTAACGTTTGATGTTCTCTAAAATCCTCTCTGTATCCACACTGATCTTTACAGATAACTCTTTCTCCTTTAGCCCTCTCATGATGGCTAGGTATCTATGAGATGGGATGTAGGCAACTTTTTGAGAAGATGGTGCTAAATTTTTATAAACACCATTTTCATTAAAAGTTTTTGTTTTTTTTATCTCTAATAGCCCGTAGCCCAGCATAGACTTTCTTATAGCTTCTCTTTCTCTAGGATTTTCAGCATATCTCTCTGATAGTATGTCTTGTGCTCCTTTTACGGCTTCACCGACAGAACTCACATCTTTTTTTACAAACCTTTTTGCCTCTTTTAAAAAGTCATCTTTTGAGAGTCTTGCACTTTGGAGTATGTTTGCTAAAGAACTCAGTCCTTTGCTCATTGCCACAGTTGCACGAGAGGATTTTCTCTCTTTATACGGTCTGTATATATTTTCTAAAGTTCTTAAGTCTTCAGCCTCAGTTATACTTCTTTTATACTCTCACTTAAAGTTGCTCGCTCATTGATCAGGCGAGAGACTTCCTCTTTTCGATCAAGAAGTTTTTTTGCACTCAGGTATAGTATCTCAAACTCTCGAAGTACTTCATCATCAGCACCACCCGTCATCTCTTTTCTATATCTTGCGATAAAGGGAATAGTAGAACCTTCATCTAAAAGTTTTAAAATATTTTGAATCTGATCATATTTGAGTGAAGTTTTTTTTAGTAGAGTGGTGATGAGAGTATGAGATGACATAGCAGTTCCTTGGAAATTATTTGTGTATTATACTGACTATACTCTCTCTTTTCATTAATAATATAGTATTATTCTCCCTATGAATACAGTAGAAAATATAAGTAGCATCATCAATGATGTGTTTGAGCATACGGATAGCCAAAATGCAGTTGTAGTATACGATACTAACTCAAAACTATCTAAGATTTTATATGAGGCATATAGAGTATCCCTCCCAAACGCAACTTTCATAAATTTTGACACAACAGAGTCAGAGCAAATTTTAGAAGCTCTTAATGCACTACAAGAGTATGACTTTGTAGCCCTCATCCAATCAACAAACTTTCGACTCAATGCTTTTAGAATACGGGTAGAACTCTTTAAACGCAAGATAAAAGTGATAGAACATCCACACTTAGAGCGAATGAGTGAAGATGAGATTCCTACTTATATAGACTCACTTTTATATGATAGAGAGTATTTTAGAGGTGTTGGGTATGCACTTAAAGAAAAGATAGACAGTGCTTCTTGCGGAGTCATCGAGAGTGGGGGCGAGTACCTTTACTACGACTCTGCATTTGAAACTGCAAAGCTTAACATCGGGGATTATTCACAGATGCCAAACAGTGGTGGACAGTTTCCTATAGGTGAAGTTTTTACCGAAGCGAAGGACTTAGAAGCACTTTACGGTCGCGTTAAAATCGCTGTATTTAGTAACACAAAATATAGAACGACTAAACCACCAACACCTGCAATACTTATAATAGAAAAAGGAAAAGTTGTAGCCACTGAAAATACAACTCCCGCGTTTGATGAAGTCTTAGAGCTTATCCGTGAAGGTGAGGGTGGCATCTGGGTGAGAGAGTTAGGTTTTGGACTCAACCGTGCATTTACCAAAACCAAAGTTGTGAGTGACACCGGAACATACGAACGAATGTGTGGTGTTCACCTCTCTCTTGGTCGCAAACACGGGATGTATGCAAAACCGGGTATCAAAAGAGGAGAAGGTAAGTTCCATGTAGATGTCTTTGTGGATACAACTACTGTAAAACTTGATGATGAAATTATTTTTGAAAACGAGGCTTGGAGGGTTTAAATTACATCTTTACTTAATATCTCTTTTTTATCCACTCAGATATCATTTTCAACTCATCTCCATCTATATTATGCTCTTTATCATAAGTCTTAAACTCTATGTCAAAACCACCATCTTGTAGTATTTTTACTTGTGCTTTAGAAGTTTCGTATGCAAGGACTGGGTCACTTGTTCCGTGTGTACACAACCAGTTCTTCGCGTTTGCATCTGGATTCATATCTTTTAGAAGAAGTGGTGCATCGTAAATATAACCACTTATTGCAATGTAGCCAGCGAGGACTTTATGGTATCTTGCTCCAAACTCAAATGTAAGCAGAGAGCCTTGAGAAAAACCAAAAAGAAAACTCTCGTTGGCATTAAAATCACTTTCAAAAAGTGTATCTAAATCTTTTGTTAGAAGTGTTGCAGAGTACTCTATCCCTGGGAGTTGATCGGGTGGGAGTTGGTACCATGACTGACCACTAAAGTACTCAAATGGAGCATCAAAAAGGATGTAGTTCATGTCATCAAGTGCTAAGTATGGAGGCAGACCAACAAAACCTTGGCTTGAGTCGCCACGTCCGTGTAAAATAATCATCAGTTTTTTTGAGGGTACTTTGGAGGGGATAAAAATATTTTCTAACTCTAGGTTTTCATAACTCATCTGTTTCTCTTTCTTTTGTAATTTTGTGCAGGAATTAAAAACTCTAAGTTTCCTACTTTTTTAATAACTACTTTTTCACTTTTTTGTAAAAGTAATAATGATTTTTGGCTCTCTTCATCAAGTAAAAGCTTGATGTCATCCCATGTAAGTGGGCGTTTATCGAGAGTATTTAGTATCTCTTCCTCACTATAAGGAGCATTGTTAGGTTCAGCATGAATACGAGAAGCTATGTGTATAGGAAGTATGCTGTCAAATGCCATACTAATCTCATGAAGCTCTTTATAGCTAATACCTACAACAGGATAAGCAGGAGGTCGATCTATGGTTCCTAAGTCGACTCTACTAGCGTTTACTTCGACTAAAACATCGTTTAGTTTTTGTACCTCTTCTTTGGTATCATTTAGCTCATGTACAAAAAGAACTTCTATAAATAGCTTGCCCTTGTACTCTTTACTAAATGCGATAACTCTTTGTACTATATCTTCAACTTTTATACTCTCATGCGGTCTATCTATCTTTTTAAATACATCAGGACTAATAGCGTCAAGAGAGAGTTTTACTTGGTCTAGTTTGAGGAGAGATTTATAAACACCATCATCAATAAGGGTAGCACTATTTGTAAGGATAAGTGTCTGGGTTGTACCTTTGACTTTGTCTATAGCATCTATAAGCTCACTCAAATTTGGATAGAGTGTCGGCTCTCCATTTGCAGTGAGAGTGATAACATCTATACCTGCGTTTAGATGAGCTTTAAGCTCATCTATAATCTCAGGTATACTAATAGTATTTATCTGTTTATCCATAGTAAGAGCAGGAGCAAGTTCGCAGTAAAGGCAGTCGAAATTACACTGTTTAAGTGCAGGGGAGAGGTCTATACCTAGACTCATGCCAAAGCGGCGTGAGTTTATAGGTCCGAAGATTATATTATTTTTTGCTGACACGCTGACACTCACTTACGAAGTGTTTAGCATTTTCTACTGGTACATCTGGAAGGATTCCGTGACCGAGGTTAAAGATGTGGCATTTCCCATTCATAACTTTTTGGATTTTCTCAACTGAAGCAGTTGTCTGCTCTTTGGAGTACAAACGACATGGCTCCATATTTCCTTGAAGAACATACTTGTCACCCAACTTCTCTTTTGCATATTCCATCGGAGTAGCCCAGTCAACACCAAAAACATCAAAGTTTCCATATACCTTGTCATAAAACGCAGGAATACCTTTAGGGAACATAATAATAGGAATATGAGGATATTTAGCTTTAATAAACTCAGCAATTTCTACCATATAACTCCAAGAAAACTCATCATAGTTATCTACCTCAATAGCAGCTGCCCATGAGTCAAAAATCTGAACAACATCAACTCCAGCTTCTATCTGCTTTTCTAGGTAAAGTTTTAAAACTTCTGTTACTTCTCTTAGGATGTTATGTAAAAGGGTTGGGTTTGAGTACATCATCTTTTTACAGATGTTATAAGTTTTTGTTCCTTGACCTTCTATCATGTAAGTAGCAAGAGTCCAAGGAGCACCAGCAAAACCGATAAGTGCTATGTCATCGCCGCGTTCATCAAGTTGTGTGCGAAGGAGTTTGATAGTGTCAAAAACATAAGTAAGTCTGCTTGCAGCCTCATCACCACCGATGAGTGCATCTAAATCAGCTTGACTTGTAATAGGATCGGAAAACTTTGGACCTTCTCCTTTTACAAAAGAGAGGTCCATCCCCATCTCATCAGGAATAACTAAAATATCTGTAAATAGAATTGCAGCATCAACACCTACAATATCAAGAGGCTGAATTGTTACAGCAGCAGCAGCCTTTGGATCGTGACAAAGGTTAAGAAAGTCTCCAGCTTTTGCACGAACTTTCATATACTCTGGAAGATAACGACCGGCTTGTCTCATCATCCATACTGGTGTGTATGGTGTCTCTTTACCAAAACATGCATCTACAAATATTTTACCCATTTTTATTCCTTAAAATAATTTTCTAACTAATTAATGTTTTCCGACTTTACCAAGAAAATATAAACCAACAGCTACAGCAGTGATAGATAGTGCGAAGTAAAGCATGTCTAATGCACCATTATACTCAGTATGACCAACTTTTTGAAAAAATCCAACCACAAGAACCATTACGATTACTTTCGATATTTTATCTTTGAGTTGGTCTAGTGAATGAATAGCTAAAATTTTATTTTCTCTTGTTTTATCCTCTCTAGCAACATCTATATCAGAGATAAAAAGTTCATAGAGTCCAAAAGAGAAGATGAGCATAACAACACCTATGAGATAAAGATCAACCGCACCGATAATCCCACCTACTACATCCTCATGAAAGGTTTTAGGGTGTAGATGGTTTGCATAGGTGTTTAGGATATATTTTGCTGTGTCATAAACATCAAACGAGGCAACGATAAAGAGCGAAACTGCTCCTATAAGACCAAAGATAACGGCAAGTAGTACCATAAAGCGTGTAGACCATAGGCCTTTCTCAAATATTTTCTCTAACATTATAACTCCTCCTCTTGAAACTCTATCCATTTTTGAGCGATGCGAACTGCATTTGTTGCAGCTCCAACTCGAAGGTTGTCAGCAACAACAAAAAGGTGTAGCATATTTTTTGCATAAACATCACTACGAATACGACCTACAAAAGTTTCATTTTTATCTACACAAGTTGCAGGCATAGGGTAGAGGGCCTCATCTGGGTTGTCAAGTATGACAAGGTTTGGTGCTTTTGCTAATATTTCACGTGCTTCGTCTGCGTTTACTTCAGAGTCAAAAGTAAGCGTGAGTGCTTCTGCATGACCACGAAGTGTAGGAACACGAACACAAGTAGCTGATAGTGCTATCTCTTTGTTCATAATTTTAACAGTTTCGTTTACCATTTTCATCTCTTCTTTTGTGTAACCATTTTCAGTAAATACATCTATCTGAGGGATTACATTAAGAGCTATTTGTTGGTTAAAAGCTTTATGCTCAGCATCACTAAGTGTAAATGCGAAAAATGCTTGCATCTGGTTAACTAACTCTTCCATAGCACTCTTTCCTGCACCACTTGTTGCTTGGTATGTACTAACATCTACACGTAAAAGGTCATAAGCTTCATCAAGAGGTTTGAGTGTTTGTACCATTTGAATAGTAGAACAGTTAGGATTCGCGATTATTCCTGTCTGTCTCCACTTCTTTATATCTTGGGGATTTACTTCTGGAACTACAAGTGGAGTATCCTCATCCATTCTAAAGTGAGAAGTATTGTCAATAACCACAGCACCAGCTTTAACAGCAGAGGGAGCGAACTCTGCACTTACAGAACCACCAGCAGAAAAGAGAGCTATATCTATGCCATACTCAGTAAACACATCATGCGTCAGTTCAATTATAGGAAGGCTTTCCCCATTGAAATCAACACTTTTACCAACACTTCTTAAACTAGCAAGAGGTATAAGTCTCTCTAGTGGAAAGTCAATTTCACTAAGAAGTGTTAATATCTCTTCTCCAACAGCACCATTTGCACCAACTACTGCAATGTTATATTTTTTTGTACTCATATTTTTTCCTATATTTTATTTTCTGACATTTAAAAAAAGTTCATCTTTTTGTATTTCATTTGTTTCACTTAAAATTACTGAACGTTCAACTACTGAAATCAGTTCTCGAATATTTCCTGGCCAGTTATAGTCAAGTAACTCAGACTTTGCCTCAGTTGAAAACACTTTTAAATCAAAATCATACTTCTCACAGTTCGCTTTACAAGTGGCTTCTGCGATTTGGAGTATCTCATCTTTTCTCTCTTTAAGGGGAGGTATATGAAGAGGTATAGTGTTTAAACGGTAGTATAAATCTTCTCGAAATAGACCATCTTTTATCTTCTCATCAAGGT
>DQSP01000195.1 GCA_015663215.1 Sulfurimonas sp. | reverse complement strand
CCATAGTGCTCTTGTGTTAAAAGCACAAAACTAGAGTCCAAAATCATTGCCAAACCATCAGTGTTATAAACATCTTTAACATAACCAACGGCTATAAATTTTCCATCCGAATACTCTTTTATATCATTAATCTCACTTGGGTAAGTAGTAAATATCTCTTTATCGATGAGAATGTTTTGGTAAAGATCAAACTTTATAAGGCGGACATGCTCTTTTTGCATATGATTATACTGTGTGAGTGCTAGAACGAAGTTGTTGTCTTTTAGTCGAATGATTTTTTTAGGTACAACAGTATTGTCATTATTCGCTTTTTCTTGATAATGCTTAAGCCAAACTCTATTTCCATTTTCGGTTAAACGCATGATGCTAACATCTCTGTTCTTCTCGTAAGATGTTGTACTTACAACTATGATAGAGCCATCCCTCGCTTCAACTGCATCAATTCCCCTGTCATCATACATCGTTCCATACTTTTTACTCCAGAGCTTTTGACCATCTTTTGTAAAGCGGGTAATGAAAATATCATTATTACCAAGTCCAGAATTGAACATATCATCACTACTTGAACGCGATGTAATAGAAGAACCAACTGCTAAAACACCACCATCACTCATCAATATTAAGTTATTCATTCTGTCGTAGTTTTTTGTACCAAATGTTTTTGAGTAAAGTAAGTTTGCATTTGCATCGAGTTTAACTACAAGTAGTGAACCATCTAGTGTGTACCCTCCAATGAAGTAGCCATTAGTAGGTGTTTTCACGACTGCAATTGCTTCGTTAAACTTAGGAAGATTTGAGACTGTAGAGAGTATTATTTTAGCTGTTTTATCTACTTTCATTATGTGCATTTGTGAGCCAAACTTATTCGAAATACTTGCTAAGTACTCAAATGGGTCAGTATACGATTGTGCTGTTTTGGAGTTGTTTTTATAGTCTTTGGAAAATCCTACAGCACTGAGTGTTCTATCATAATCCTGTGTGATGTCAAAGAGAGCAGAGTTAAATGGTTTTTTTACGATGATAGAGTAGTTAGATTTATTTGCAAATAGGGATGTAAATAGTAGTAGGAAAAGTAGGGTGTTTTTCATTGCTTCGCTTTTTTAGTTAACTAAAGCAAAAAATATTCCTAAATAATGGTGTGGAAGTACTCCCAAAGAATGGGAGTGTAAGAAAACCTATTTAAGGTTTTCGAATGGAGCTACTACAACTTGTTTACGAGTTACAGTATATGGTACTAGTGCAGCTGCACGAGCACGTTTGATTACGATACTAATCATGTCTTGGTGGCGTTTACAGTTACCTGTTAAACGTCTTGGCATGATTTTATAACGCTCTGAAAGAGAGAAACGTAGTGCTCCTGCATCTTTATAATCCATGAAGTCTACTTTTGCTTCACAGTATTTGCAATATCTTTTTTTATATTTTCTTTTTTCTGCCATGGTGTTTCCTTTGTGTTATCTATTTTTTAAAATGGAATTTCGTCTTCATTTATGTCGTAAGATGGTATAGTGTCTGGCTCTGGCATCTTGCGAGTTTGCTGCTGTGGTGCTGCTTGGTTATTGTTATAACTTTGCTGTGCTGGTTTTTGATACGACTGCTGTTGTTGCTGAGGCTGTTGGTAACTTTGACCTTGACCCTGCGTTGGAGCATTGTACCCGCCACCTTGGTTAGCATTTTCTGCTGGAGCATTAGATGGTGCATTATATCCACCACCTTGATTGTCCCCTTTAGAATCAAGCATTTGCATAGTTTCTGCAATCACAGAGTGCTTAGAACGTTTTTGTCCATTTTGGTCTACCCATTGCTCAAAATTTAATCTACCTTCAACAAGTATTTTACTACCTTTACGAAGATACTGGTTAGCTACTTCACCACTTCTACCAAAAAATGTAATATCTACAAAACATACTTCTTCTTTCTTTTCACCATTTGTAGTGAATTTTCTTGAAGTTGCAATAGCTGTTTTTGCTATGGCAGTACCACTTTGAGAATATCTTAGTTCGATGTCACGAGTGAGGTTGCCAACTAAAATTATTTTATTGAACATGTGCTTTCCTTAAATTGTTTAGTCTAAGACTACTCAGCTGCTGGAGCTGCTGCTTCTGTTGCTACTGGAGCTTCTGCTTCAACTGCTGGAGTTTCAACTTTCGCTGGAGCTTCTGCTGCTTTTTTAGCTTTTGCAACCATACCATTAAATGCAGCTATTTCACGATTTGTATCGTACTTAATAGTTACAAAACGAAGTAAATCTTCGTTAATACGGAAACGTCTTTCAATTTCAGTAATTGCTGATGGAGCAATTGATGAATAGATAACATGGTAGTAGCCACGTTCGTTTTTTTCAATAGGGTAAGCTAATTTTCTCATTCCCATTGGACTTGTAGCAGCGATCTCGCCACCGTTAGAAGTAATAACTTCTTCGATTGCTTTAACACTTGCTTGAATTTCTTCTGCTGTTAATGTAGGTTTTACGATTACTAGGTTTTCGTAGTTTCTCATATAATATGATCTCCTCTTGGTATTTGCCGTTATGGCGTATGTTTCCCCCTCGGATCGAAGCACGATTGCTTTGTCTATAATATCTTAAAATAAGAGATTACAAAGAGAAAGGAACCGCGATTATACACAAGGTATACTTAAATAGTTATTATTAAAATATTAGTCTATAGTAGAGGTCTATTAGAATTATATGGCAATTTGCAATAAAAATTTCATATTAATATTTAAGAGGGTATAGTTTCGTAAAACAACATAAAGAATAAATGACAATGGCAAAACATAAATACAATAAAAAGAAACAAACTAATAGTAAAATACTCACTTATTTAGCCTGGACTTTAGCCCTTGTTGCTTTAGTCTTGAGCTCACTTCTTGCGGGTTACTATGTAGGGTTCTCTGATGGAAAAACGAAAGCTAAAAAGATATATACTAAAAAAGTAAAGCAGCAAAAAACACTCAAAACAAGTTCAGATAAAGCTAAAACTAGTGTAAGTAAAAGACTTAAAAGTGTACTTCAAAAAGACACAAAACAGTACATCTCAGCATCACATGAAATCGATGGTAATCCTTTAGCACATGTTCCTAAAATGGCAATAAGAAAAAAAGTTATAACTACACATAAGGCACGCTTAGCAATAATAATAGATGATGTTGGAACTAAAAGCCAAGTTAAAGCTATAAAAAGTTTAGGTCTTCCTTTAACGATGTCTTTTTTACCCCCAAGTAAGGCAAGACCAAACAGTGCTAAACTTGCTAAACTAGAAAACTTATATATGGTCCACTTACCTATGGAAGCTAAAAACTGGAGTGCAGAAGAGCCAAATACACTTCGTATTCATGATAGACAAAATGTAATATCTGCAAGAATTAAAGAGATAAAGAAGCTCTTTCCTAAAGTTAAATATATTAATAACCATACTGGAAGTAAATTTACTTCCAATGAAATTGCTATGAATAGGCTTATATTTGCACTCAATGCCAATAATATTTTTTTCGTAGATAGTAGAACAACAGCTCAAACTAAAGCACCAAAAGTTTTGAAAAACTTTGGACTCAAATATGTTTCTCGGGATGTCTTTTTAGACCATCATATGGATAAAAAGTATGTTCTTAAGCAGATTAAACAAGCGATAAAAATAGCAAAAAGTCATGGTACTGCGATAGCAATAGGTCATCCACATAAAAACACACTTCAAGCTCTTTATGAGTCTAAAGAGTTACTAAAAGATGTGGAGCTAGTCTATATTAATAGACTGTAGTTTAAGATGATAGAAAATATAAACTTTTATATACAAGAGCTCGAAGCTATGAAAAAGTATCCTAAAGAGCTTCTTTTTATAGGAGATACTACATTACTTAAAAAGAAGAAAATTTCTATCATTGGAAGTCGAAAACCCAATCAATATGCACGACATAAAACGGAGGAGTTAGCTCGAAAACTCTCTAAACGCGGAGTGTGTGTAGTAAGTGGTGGTGCTATAGGTGTTGATGCTATAGCTCATAAGTCCGCAGGAGCTAATAACACCATAATGGTAGCAGCAACAGGACTTGATAAACGCTACCCTGCTATAAATAAAAATATAATAGCTGATATAGAAAAAGAGGGTTTGGTTTTAAGTCAGTTTGAAAAAGGTTCTCCCTCTACTCGTTATAACTTTGTACTAAGAAATGAACTTGTAGTTGCTCTTGGTGATGTTCTGGTTGTTACCTATGCAGACTTAAACTCTGGGAGTATGAGAAGTGTTGAGTATGCACTTTCAATGGGAAAAGAGATATATGTCCTCTCTCATAGAATTGGAGAGAGCGAAGCTACAAACCACTTACTCCAAGAGGGTAAAGCTAAAGCCATTTATGACATAGATGTGTTTGTAAAAGAGTTTGCAGGTGAAATGCAAGTAAGTAAAGAAGAGAATGATGATTTTTTAGAGTACTGTAAAACAAATCCAACTTACGATGAAGCTTTGGCTAAATACCCAAGCAAAATATTTGAAGCAGAACTTAGTGGTGAGATAGAAGTTCACTTTAGTCGTATTTATCCTCTGATTTAAAGAAGTAACATAGCATCGCCATACGAGTAAAAACGGTACTTCTCTTTTATGGCCTCAGCATATAACTCTTGAGTTTTTTCAAGTCCAACAAAAGATGCAACTAGCATAAGTAGTGTTGATTTTGGCAGGTGAAAGTTTGTGAGTAGATGATTGACACGGCTTGGTTTGTTGTTTGGATGTAAGAAAAGATTTGCTTCCCCTCGTTGTACTTTACCGTGCTTATCGTAAAACTCTATTGTTCTTGTAGATGTTGTTCCTACACTTAGTATGGGAGTTGTGTCATCAAGTATCTCTTTAGCTGCATTTGAGATGTCATAGTACTCAGAGTGCATAGGGTGCTCGGTAATTATCTCTACATCAACGGGTTTAAAAGTACCACTGCCTACATGAAGAGTTACATAGGCATGTTGAAAATTTTTACAGATTCGCTCATGTTGTTGCTGAGTAAAGTGAAGGGATGCGGTAGGTGCAGCAACTGCTCCTTCTTCTTTGGCAAATACTGTTTGGTACTCACTCTCATCACTTTCATTATCTTCTCTTTGGATGTATGGAGGCAAAGGAACATGACCGATAGTATCAATAATAGGAAGTAAATCTTCAAAACGCAGTAGTTTATTATTTTGATAAAAATTTACTATTCTACTACCATCTTCACTAAGTTGTGTTACTTTAGCTATCAAACTTTCTTGGAAGATTATTTCGCTATCTACCTTTACTTTTCCTCGAATGTAGACATTCACATCATGGGCATTGAGTGAACGGTTTATTAGAAGTTCTAACTTGCCACCACTTGGTTTTTTCCCATAAAGTCTTGCTTTGATAACTTTAGTATCGTTAAATATAAGTGCACACTCTTTGGGTATAAACTTTTCAAGATCGTAAAAGTGAGTATGTGTGATAGTATCAGTTTCTCTATCATAAACTAAAAGTTTAGCAT
>DQSP01000068.1 GCA_015663215.1 Sulfurimonas sp. | reverse complement strand
ATATCCTTGATTTTTAGTAAAATTCAATCATTAAATTAGCACTATTTTATAAGTTTTTATAATTTAATAGGATTTCTATTGCATAATCCGGGTTTAACGATGGTAACAAACGCAGTGCTGCATTTATATTCATATACTTTTTAGATAAATGTGAGTATCTGTACAAAGAAAATGGCGAGAAAAAGATAAACGAAAATGCACTTGTGACACTAACTCTTTTAGTAGCATCAAGTGACCCTAAAGAAAAAGATATTTTGATAAAACTTATTAAGCATCTCATATTCCAAAGCGAGTTATAAACATGGCATACAAACACGACTACGATAAAATTTTAACTAGATTAACAACGATTCTTTCCAAGTTAAACGATGGTGAAGCTCTATCGGTTAAAGAGTTAGCCAAAGAGTTTAACACTAGTGATAGAACAATACAAAGAGATTTTAATGAGTGTTTAGTTTAGTTTCCATTCCTATCTATCAAGAAAATAAAAAGTGAAAGATGCAAGATGGGTTTAGAGTTGAAAAGACTAAATCTCTTGAAGATGAGATAGTTCTTGACATCATTGAGAAAATAACTGAAAGTATTGGTGGTAAGTTCTCTACAAAAGCACATAAATTTCTCTCCAAAATAAAAAACGAAGACTTCAATCCTATCTACACAAAACTCAATATTGAAGATATTAGTGATAGATTTGCTGATATACAAGTTCTTGAAACTGCAATAAAAGAGAAGAGAGAAATCAAGTGTTCTTATGATAATGAGAAACATGATGTTTATACTACAACTATTCAGCCACTTAAAATAGTGAATTTTGAAGGATTTTGGTATCTTATTGCACTAAGAAATGACATCTTAAAAAAGTATTATCTCAAAAATATTTCTAATCCTAAAATTACAGAAGCTACATTTGAAACAGATACTGAATTAGACACTTTACTAGATCAGTCTATCTCTGTTTGGTTTCAAAGAGATGTAGAACCATTTGAAGTAAAATTATTTGTAGATAAATCATGTGCTAGGTTTTTTAAACACAGACCTCTCCCAACACAGTCAGTTACATCCATAAACAGTGATGGGACTATGGAGTTTAGTGTCAAAGTGACTCATAAGATGGAGATACTTCCTATCATCAAATACTGGATTCCTCATCTTTTTGTGATAGAACCTGAATGGGTACAAGAGATAGTTAAAGAGGATTTAGAAAAATATATGAATAATCTTTAGCTGCCATGTAAATTATCCGTATATTGTCTGTTTTTGATTAGTTTAAATGTGGTGGACAGCTAGAGATTCGAACTCTAGGTAGATTGCTCTACACTCGCGTTCCAGGCGAGCGCCTTCGACCACTCGGCCAGCTGTCCATTTTTTGTGGTGTGTCTTACTTTGGAGTTGACATTTTAGCCAAGTAAATATTTAACCTCGCTAAAAGTCATATTATTTGTATCTAAAATCAAATACCCTCCATAAGAGACATCAAAAGAGAAGGCTTCTTCAAGGCTTATATCTTGTATGAGAGCGATGAGTACTCTTATAACACCAGCATGTGTCACTACTAAAACATCTTGTGCATTTTGTTGTGTCAAAAACTCGAAGAAAAAAAGTCGGACTCTCTCTACATAAACGCCATACTCTTCTCCATCAAGAGCTTCTATCCACTGTAAAAAGTTTTCATACTTTATCTCACCCTCAGTAATTATGGCATCAAAGGTCATCCCCTCATGTTTTCCCCATGATTTTTCTCTTAGTTTTTGTGTGTAGATTACTTGATTTTTTTGGACAAAAGGGGCAAGGGTTGCTCGGGTTCGTAAGAGGTCTGAGCAGTAGACTAAGTCAAATCTTCTACTCTCAAATTCTTTAGCTAACAGTTTTGCCTGCGTTTGACCTCTCTTAGAGAGTCCTATATCTATGTGCCCGTTGTAGCACTTATGATATGCCTCATCTACTTCAGTATGTCTTAGAAGTGTTATCTTCACACTACTCCAATTAACACAGCATTTAAAAGCATTAACTCTATCACTTCGATGCTAAAACCGTAGATGTCTCCAGTAAAACCACCATACCGTTTGATAAAAAAAGTTTTTATTAGCAGTGTTAGTGTTAGTGTTACTAAAAGAAGTAACCATGCATCAAAATATATAACAGCAGCTAATGTGTAGACTAATGCTACAAAAACCTGCCACCCTTTAAGCTCCTCTTTTGCCAAGGTGCTCATTCCTGATTTACTAACATAGGGGTAAGTGTATATCATAAAAACAACTGCTAAACGCGGTAACATCAAGACAATTGGAAGTAGATAAAGCAAGTTAAACACAGCTAAAGAAGAGGCTTTGAGTATAAAAAATACTCCACCAAATATCATACCCATACCACCATTGTGGGGGTCTTTCATCACTTCTAAAGCACGGCTTTTATCTACAAAAAGTCCATCTACCGTGTCGCAGTAGCCATCAAGATGTAGTCCACCCGTAAAAAGTACCCACAGAGCAAAAAGGATGATACCTATATGAAAAGAGGGAAGATGTGGTGTTAGTAGTAAAGAAAAGCCATAAAGAAGTGCCCCAAGTAAAAAGCCGACTAAAGGGTAAAACATAACACTGTAACCGTTGATTCCTTTATAAAACTCATGGACTTTAAAAAATGGTAGCGTTGTGAGCATCGAGATAGACAAAGCGAAACCTGAGAGTATATTTTTCATTTTATTTTACTACTTATGCCTGCTACTGTATGGTAAACATTCTCGCACATCTTGGCTATGAGTTGTGAGAGCATCCCGTTTATATTTACAAACTCTCGTACAAGAGTATTATCTGATACAACACTAGAACTCACATCATTTATAACAAACACCATATCTTGTTTGAGCGTAAGTAGCTTTGTTATCTCTGTCTCCATCTCCTCATAAGTTTTCTCATGATACAGCATATTATTTATCCACATAGAAATGCACTCAATTAACACTGGACGTTTCTCTGTCTCTAAAACTTTATAAAGAAAAAGAGGCTCTTCGAGTGTTACAAAACTATCACCTCGTAAGTTTTGATGATGTAGTACTTTTTGACTCATCTCATCATCAAAAAACTCTGTTGTAGCAAGGTATATGGGCTTCTCTTTTGTGTTAGTAAGTATAAATTTTTCAGCATTAGAAGATTTTCCACTTTTAATGCCGCCGATAAATAATGTTTTCATGCGCAAATTATACCAACTATAGGCTATTTTTGCTATTATTACACTATATATTCTAATAAATCATAAAAGGTAGACAATGCTCAGTATCTCTTCATTTTTACAACTTTTAAAAGAGTCCTTTCGTGATCTTATGCCTATCATACTTGTTATCATGTTTTTTCAACTCGCTATCATCCAAACTGTACCTGAAAATTGGCTCTCAACTGCCATCGGTCTTGCTATAGTTGGTGTAGGTTTGGCTGTTTTTCTTCTTGGTCTTGAAGTCGGAATCTTTCCTGTTGGAGAGGGTTTAGCCTCTGACTTTGCAAGAAAAGGCTCTACTAAGTGGATAGTTATATTTGCTTTTATGATAGGGTTTGGTACAACTGTCGCTGAACCTGCTCTTATAGTCATAGCGCAAAAAGCTGCTGACATTAGTTCTGGGCGTATTGATGCTTCCACTCTTAGGTTAGTTGTCGCGTTTAGTGTTGGTTTTGCCATCGTTCTTGGCGTTTGGCGTATCATTAAAGGGCATCCTATCCACTACTACATCATCACGGGTTATGTGATGGTTGTAAGTGCTACAATATTTGCTCCTAAAGAGATTGTCGGTCTTGCTTATGACCTTGGTGGTGTTACAACTTCGACTGTTACAGTACCACTTGTTGCCGCACTAGGTATCGGTCTTGCTTCTACTATCAAAGGTCGAAATCCTGTTTTAGATGGTTTTGGACTTATTGCGTTTGCTTCACTGACTCCTATGATATTTGTTCAATTTTACGGTATCTTTGTTTATGAGTTTGTTGACGCTGTAGCAGTGACTCCTCTTATTGAAGTAGCTGCATCTACACAAAATGCCGCACCTGTTGCTGCTACATTTGACTTTAACATACTCAACATTCTAAAAGGTTTAGGAAGTGTTATATTGGATGTTGTGCCTATCCTTGCGATCATCCTTTTCTTTCAGTACATCATCCTTAAAAAGCCAATTGACAACTTAAAAAATGTCATCATTGGTTTTGGGCTTGTTATACTTGGTCTTGATGCCTTTATAGTTGGTTTAGAGATGGGGCTTTTCTCCGTTGGTGAGACGATGGCTTATGAGCTAACTCGTTACGATAACAATGTCATCATCTACTCTTTTGGTTTCCTTATAGGTTTTTCAACAACTATGGCAGAGCCTTCACTTACTGCAATTGCTAGAAAAGCAAAAGAGATAAGTGATGGAAAGATAAACGACTTTATTCT
>DQSP01000187.1 GCA_015663215.1 Sulfurimonas sp. | reverse complement strand
CATTTTGATTGTTAAACACTACTTATCTACTCTATGCGGAGTAGTAGCTCAGTTGGTTAGAGTACCTGCCTGTCACGCAGGGTGTCGAGGGTTCGAGTCCCTTCCACCGCGCCACTTCTATATTTTCTTTCTATTTTATAAAATACAAAAAATCACTTTTTTTCTGATAACCTGCTTTTTTACTTACAGTCTCATTTGTTTGATAGTCTATAATGTAAGACATAGGAACAATATTTGTTATAAATCTTTCATCAAGCGTATCTATATCTTTATTAATGATCACTGGGATAAAGTTTTTGTGTATTTGAGCTTGTATCTTTGTGTCTTTTAAAACACGATTCTCAAGTTTTTTACACCAAGGGCAATAGTTAGAAACTGTTACAAGCAAAATATTTTTCTTTTCTTTTTTTGCTCTTTTATAAGCTTTTTCATAATTTGTTTCATACCCATACTCTCCTGTAAACTCTCTATATGTTTGTGCATGCAGTAATCCAATTGTAATTAATAGTAAGTATATTGTTTTCATTCATTATCCTCTTGATATTGTGTACTTAACTCTTCAAGCAGTGCTATAGTATTATCTTCGATGTCTTCTTCTATATCTTTTAGCACAAATGTAAACCTATTTTGATACACAATGGAAAATATTTCTTGTTTATCATCTAAACGTATAGCAGGTTCATGGATGAAAAGTTCAAGTTCAACTATAGATATGTTTTTAGCAATCTTTTTTAGGTCCATATCAATACCTAAGACACGTAAGGATGTATTAGTAACCGATATATTTAAATCAGATGCATATTTATGTAAAAGAGTATATACAGCCTTTTTATATTCATTGAGTATTGTATTGTTATGTGTTTTTACAACAATGTGTGCAGTAGAAAACTTTTCAAGAATAAACGGTGTCTGTGCAAAAAGTGCTGTGGTTATAAAACATAAAATTAATATTTTTTTCATTGTATGTGGCATTATATATCCTTTATGAGGGGATTATAATCTATTTATTTTTTATATACAAGTAAACATAGTGTGTTACTATGCTTTAGAGAAAACTTTTAGTCCCACGATTGTCATACATATCTTTATATCTAAATGTGATGAGGTTTTGCATGATGGCAAAAAGTACCATGAAATTTAAAAAACTACTCCCTCCATAACTGAACATAGGTAGAGGTACTCCAACTACAGGGGCATAGCCTATGGTCATAGAAATATTAACCCCCATATAGATAAAAATCATAAAGCTAATAGAAGCACTGACAACTTTTATGTAGTAGTCTTTGTTAAAGATAGCGAGGCTAAGTAAATGTAAAATAAGTATGGCATAAGTAATTATGAGTGCAAAAGCACCTAGAAAACCTGTCCTCTCAACTACAAAAGCAAAGATAAAATCACTCGTAGCGATGGGCAAAAACTTCATCTGTGTTTGTGTTGCTTCTTCTTTACTTTTTCCAGTCCAACCACCAGAACCGATGGCAATGATAGACTGCTGCACATGGTAAGAAGGTTTTTCACTTAAAAAATCGTTAATACGGACTTTTTGATAATCATGCAGAATAAATTGATATGCGATAGGTATAAAGAGTATGGCACTGATGGCAATCGCTGCTAGTATCTTCCAATAGACTCCCACAAAAAACAAAACACCATAACCAATAAGTAAAAGTACTAAAGCAGTTCCTAAGTCAGGTTCTTTGGCGATGAGAAAAAAAGGAAGCAGTATATAAAAACTAAGTTGAGCAAACTCTTTTAACCTATATCCTTGAAGTGGAGGAGGGGATTTATGTATGAGATATGCTAACATTAAAATTAGAGCGGGTTTTACAAATTCGGATGGTTGAATGGTGGCGTTTATGAATGGAATGTCAATCCATCTTTGTGCACCTAAACGTGAGTGACCAAAAAATTCTACTGCAAAAAGCAGCCCAATATTTGCCCAGTATATGAAAGGAATAAGCCAAGACATACGACGAATCGGAAGAAAAAATACACCAATAAATGTAAGAGAAGCAACTCCAACATAAGTGAGTTGTTTTTGAGCGAGGGCAGGAACAGCCTCTCCAATGAGAAAGTGTGAACCAATAACCAAAGGAATGATAAGAATGATAGAAAAAAAGTCAAATTGTGTTAAAATACTCTTATCAAATCTCCACAAAATTTATAACTCCAAAAATAAATTGCAAGATTGTATCATAAAGGTAATGAAAAGAAATGAAAACAGAAGAATATATATGTCAAAATCCGCAGAGACTAGATACATTTTTATCAGAAGAAATAGGGCAAACACGCTCTCAAATATCAGGACTTATAAAAGCTAAGTGTGTTTGGGTAGATGAAAAACAAGTGGCTCGTCCTGGTGTAAAACTAAAAAATAACCAGAAAATTAGAGTTGAATTTCCAGAAGCTAAAGTTGAAGAAGCACTTGAAGTTGACTTTGATGTTGAAGTGCTTTACGAAGATGATGATCTTTTAGTTATAAACAAACCGAGTGGTGTTACAGTTCACCCTGCACCGAGTGTAAAAGATGCAACTCTAGTTGATTGGCTTAAACATAAAGGTATAAGACTCTCAACTATTAGTGGAGAAGAGCGTAATGGAATCGTTCACCGTTTAGATAAAGGGACTTCAGGGACTATGGTTGTTGCAAAAAACAATGATGCTCATGAGTTTCTTTCATCACAACTTAAAGACAAAAGTATGGGACGCTACTATATCGCAGTACTTACCCCACCACTGAAAGATGACATCACTACTATAGAAGGCAACATCGGTAGAAGTGCACATAACCGTCTCAAGATGTCGTGTGGAATGGAACATAAAAAACCTGCAAAGACAATGTTTAAACAACTTGCATTAAGTAGTGATGAGAGAAACCAGCTTGTGGCTTGTAAACTCTTCACTGGTCGTACACATCAGATTCGTGTACATTTAGAGACTATAAATCGCCATATCATAGGTGATCACATCTACGGATTAAGCCCGAAGCAAGAGAAGGCGGAACGTATTTTGCTTCATGCTTATATGATTTATTTTGTACATCCTACTACTAAAGAAGTGATGACATTTAGTGCAGATTTTGACACTTATATGAAAAATGAAATTGATAAAAAATTTACTTTGGAGAGTTTAAATGAAGTTATGGATACTAACTACATCGCTGAGTCTTTCACTACTGATTCTTAGCGGGTGCACGAGCACACCAAAACCAGCAGATAAAGAAAATATTGTTATAGATACTTCTCTTGCAGTAGTGACTTTAACAAAAAATGGAACTATTGTTGGTATGAAGAGTATTGCGTTTGAGTGGAATAGCTTGAGTGATCCTAAAGTAGAAGGGGTATATGTATATAAAAAAACTTCTGATGCTGAGAGTGAACTTGCTTACTACACTACGATAGAGAGTAGATTTTCAACGCATTATGTAGATATGGATGTTGATCCTGACACTCGATATACTTATGCATTTAAGGCATTTAGTAAAGTTGGTGAAGCAAGAGACGGTAAAGTAATAGTTGTAAATACACTTCCTGTTATAGAGTCTGTATCTTGGATACATAGCATTACCGGTATGCCTCGTGTAGCTAAAATTATCTGGAGACCACACTCAAACCAAAAAGTGAAAGCTTATGTGATGGAGAGAAAAACACTTGAAGATGAAAAGTGGGAAAAAATTAAAACTATTGAAGGACGATTAAACGCAGAGTTTATAGATGAAGAGTTAAAAGATAACTTTGTTTATATGTATAGACTTCGAGCTATTACTTATGACGGTATCACTTCAACACCATCAAAAATTGTAAAATTAGTAACAAAAGCACTTCCAAAACCAATTACAAATCTAAGTGCAACTACGGATATAGCAAATAAAATTAGCCTTACTTGGGATGTTTCAGTTGCAGAAGATTTTGCTCTGTATTATCTTTACAGAAGTGAAGATATAGATGGTGGGTATGAGCTAATCGCAAAACTACACAATAATGTCTTTGTGGATAAAATAGAAGAAAATGGGAAGATATATTTTTATAGAGTGAGTGCAGTTGATAAAGATTCTTTAGAAAGCAAACATAGTAAAAACTCTATAAAGGGTATGACTTTAACTCGTCCTGAGGCACCTGCGATAGTTGAAGCTAAACGTGTTGGAAATACTATTGAAATCCATTGGAGTAAGACTGACCCTCGTTCTGTAAGTTTTTCTGTTACTAAGACCCATAAAAAAGGTTGGTTTGATGAAACAAACAAAGAGTTTACAAAGATACAAGGCAGTAAATTTATAGATAAAAATATAGAAGCTGATAGTACTTACTCTTATGTTGTTTATTCTGTTGATGTGAATGGTATAAAATCTGAGGAGAGTGTAAAAGTTAAAATAGTTACACCAAAAGTAGATGACACTTTAAAAGTTAAAGAAGAAGTTGTATCAAAAGAAGAAGCTCCTATAAAACAAGAAGAGACTACATTAGTGCCAAGTGAGTCTTTAGATTTGAGTGGTCTTTAATGCCGCATCTACATATTGAAAAATTTAAAGAGATTTCTTATCCATCTTCTCATAACGATGTGACATTTAACTTTTGTGCAAGCAATGCAAACACAGTAAATGAGAAACTAATTTCGGTTAGTGTTGAAGGTGAAGACTTTTTTCTTTTAGTTAAAGAAGAAGATAATAGAAGTCTGCTTAAAACAGATAAACTTACACGTCCTGCATCTATACACAATGTACATCGTGCACTCAATGCATATGCTACTAAAGCAGAGTTAAATGTATTGGCTTCAAATGTTTTAAGTGGTGCAAAAAATGAGCATCTTCAAAAAGTTACAGCTTTAAAAAAGATAGAATATTTTGCAGAAAACTTTCCAATAGATAGAGAAGTTCGTATTGAGGTTGGTTTTGGTTCAGGTCGTCATCTGCTGCATCAAGCAGCAAAGAATCCTGATATACTTTTTATAGGGATTGAAATTCATCGTCCTTCAATTGAGCAAGTTCTTAAACAAGTTGCTATTCAAGAGTTAGACAACCTACTTGTACTTGACTATGATGCAAGACTCTTTATGGAGCTTGTACCTTCAAATATAGTTGGAAAAGTATATGTTCACTTCCCAGTGCCTTGGGATAAAAAACCTCATAGAAGAGTGATAAGTACCTCTTTTATAGAAGAAGCACGT
>DQSP01000019.1 GCA_015663215.1 Sulfurimonas sp. | reverse complement strand
ATGATTGGTCACATGCTAAAAGAGGGTGTTACAGGTATAGAGATGATGCTTGTAAACACTGATGCTCAAGTTTTAAGTGAAGACTCTGCCGCGTCAAAGATTCAGATAGGTGCTAAACTTACTAAGGGTCTTGGTGCTGGTATGAAGCCAGAAATTGGTAAAGACTCTGCTTTAGAAAATTATGATGAAATTCGTGCTGCTTTAGAGGGTGCTGATATTGTATTTATCTCAGCTGGACTTGGTGGTGGTACAGGAACAGGTGCTGCACCTATAGTTGCAAAAATCGCTAAAGAGGTTGGAGCACTTACTATCGCTGTAGTAACGAAACCTTTTACATTTGAGGGAAAGAAAAGACTCAAACTTGCAGAACAAGGTTTAGGAGAGTTAAAAAAAGAGTCTGATTCTATTGTTGTTATTCCTAATGACAAACTTTTATCTATCATCGATAGAAAACTAGGACTTAAAGATAGTTTTAAAATCGTTGATGGCGTTTTAGCACAAGCAGTCAGTGGTACATCAGGTGTTATCCTCTCAAATGGAGATAATGATATCAACCTTGACTTCGCCGACTTACAAACTGTTATGAACCATAAGGGTATGGCTCTTATGGGTGTTGGTGAGCATGAGGGTGATAATGCTGCTTATGAAGCTATCAAAGCTGCTATTGAGTCTCCTCTTCTTGACAATATGTCTATAAATGGAGCCTTAGGTGTTTTAGTTCACTTCAATATGCACCCTGATTTTCCAATTATGGAAATATATGATGCAATGAATGTTGTAAATGAAAGTGCTGATGATGAAGCTGATATAATTTTTGGAACATCAACAGATACAACTTTGGCTGAAAACTATGTAAAGATTACTATAGTTGCAACTGGTTTTGAAAAAGAGCTTACAAATGAAACAGGATATGATCCTCAAACACCGATTACAGTACCTCGTGTAAAAGTTCGTCCTCGCTTAGTTGTTGGTGGTGACTTAGATGCAGACCAACTAGACATACCATCATATATGAGACAACAACAAGACTAAACCGTGTCAACTGCATATGAGCGACTTATGAAGGCCAAAACACTCCTTGGTCTTCGACAAGCTTCTTCTCTTAAAGAGATAAAAAACTCCTACAAAAACCTTATGAAAAAATGGCATCCAGATAAACATACAGATAACCCCGATAAAGCGACTAAGATGAGTATGCAGATAAATGATGCATATGAAATAGTAATGGACTACTGTAACAACTATGAGTATCCATTTGATGAAGAGGCTATCAAAAAAAGAACATTTTCTCCATCAGAATGGTGGCATGATAAGTTTGGCGGTAGATAGTACTCTTAAACAGTGCGAAGAAGCATAAGTCTTCTTACAAAAAGAACGATGAGTGCTACTGCTAATATTTTAAAATCTATCTCGCTTGCAATATGAATATTATTAAAAGTATCACTCTGTGTTGCTTCTTTGCCCATAGCTTGCATCTCAAGAATCCTAGGTGCATAAACAGCACT
Source organism: Sulfurimonas sp. (assembly GCA_015663215.1). Lineage (GTDB taxonomy): Bacteria > Campylobacterota > Campylobacteria > Campylobacterales > Sulfurimonadaceae > Sulfurimonas. The sequence goes on along the minus strand of DQSP01000019.1, from coordinate 6,649 downwards.
AAACATTAAAGATGTACCTATAACCATCACAGCAGACCCAAAAGTTATTGAATCACGGAAGCCTGTTTTATAAGAGACTGCCTCATACAAAGCAACAAAAACAGCTAGAAAATAAATCCAGTAAGAAAAACGGTGAAATATCTCACCCATGATAATACCAGCATTATAATTATCTATAAGTATCTCTGAAACTATTCTATCAGTATGAAAGACCACGGGTGCTACAAAAGCACCTAATGTAATAACACCACCTAAAGAAGCAGCTAAAATAATGAAATAAGCAAAGTCTAAGTAAATATTTTTTTTCAATTTTATACCTTTAATGTAAAGCCTCTATCAAAATCACTATAATCTTTATAGAACTCTATACTTTTGAAATTCTTATCTTTCAGATAAGTTTGTATTCTATCTTGTTGATCATAACCCATCTCACAAGTAAAAAACTTAATCTTTTGTTTTAAGACTCCATCAAGGAGTTTTTTTATGAGTTCATCCCCTACCTTACCTCCAAAAAGAGCATTTTGTGGTTCATAAGAGAGATTAGATTCCAAGTCTATTCCATCTTCTATATAAGGAGGGTTTGAAACAAGGTAGTCTATCTTCTCATTTATTGGTTCAAGAAGTGACCCTAAACGCAGCTCTATTCTACGAGAGAGTCCAAATTTTTCTATATTGACCTCTGCTATATCAAGAGCATTTTGAGAGATGTCAACAGCGATAAAACGAGCATTTGGATAATGTTTTGCAAGCATGATAGAGATGATACCACTACCTACCCCTACTTCAACAAAAGTAAGACTTGCATTTTTATTTTCATAGGTTTTAAAAACTTCATCTATAAGCAGTTCCGTCTCAGGTCTAGGGATAAGAGCACCCTCTTTTATAAAAAACTCTTCACTATAAAAACTTACTCTATTTGTTATGTACTCAAAAGGTTCATTTTCACATCTGCGTTTGACCCACTCAAATAGCTCCTTAGTATCACTTACCTCAGAATTTTGATGTGTGATAAGCCATAATTCATCTTCATTTAAATGAGCCATAAGCAATAGCTGTGCTTCTCTTGATGCTCTCTCGATGTGAGGTGATAAAAGCTCTGTCATCTCACGAAGTAAATCTTTTACTATATATTTGCTTCGCATTTTCCCTCTAGTGAACTGCTATCTGTTTCGTTTATGTCAACTCCTAGCTCTTTTAAACGCTCTAGAACTGGAGGGTGTGTGTAGTGAAAAAAGATATAGATAGGATGCGAAAGTGGAAAACTTTTATTCTCTGTTACCAACTTTTTGAGTGCATTTGCAAGTTCTATCGCTCCTGCTGGTCCGCCTAACTCACTTCCCATCTTATCTGCTGCATATTCGTTGTGACGACTCACAATTCCCATGATAGGCATCATAACAAAGCCTAAAACTGGCATAAAAAGCATAAGCAGTATCATCAGAACATAAGGCTCAGGTGAGAGTCCCATTTCCATGTAGAGAGTTTCAGGAAGGTTCCCAAAGAGTCCAAACATGATAAATAACATAGCACCCACAAGTCCTATGTTTTTGTAGATATCGCCATGTGCAAAGTGTCCTAGCTCATGTCCGAGTACAGCAAGTAGCTCTTTTGTAGTGAGTTTTTCTATAAGTGTGTCAAAAAGAACAACACGTTTCGCTTTTCCAAAACCACCAAAATAAGCATTGAGTCTTGCATCGCGTTTACTTGCATCACTCACAAAAACACCACTACTTACAAAACCTGTTTTGTCCATAAGCTCTTTTATTCTTTCATCAAGTTCTTCATCTTGAAGTGGCGTTAGTTTATCAAAAAAAGTCGCTCTAAACGCAGGATAAAGCATATTTATAAGTATAATTACGGCAAATATAAATAGAAAACTCCACATCCACCAAAGAGCAAAGTTTGAGATGATGAGAAAAATGCCCCACACTACTAGTGAACCAAAAACAAGAGTCATTATAAATGAGATAAGAGTATCTTTTATCCACAAACCAAGACTAGACTTGTTAAATCCAAACTCTTTATCTATAACAAACTTTTCATAGTAAGCAAAAGGGAGTGAAAGAATGGAATTTATCACCACAAAACCCATGACAATAGCTATGTTTAACACGGCTTCATTATCAAACATAATGTTTTCTTGAAGTGTTCTTACTCCAACACCCATCCAAATGATAAAAACAAGATAGTCAAAAAATGTACTCACTAAAGTCATCTTCTCTTTTCGTACTGCATAGTTTCCAGCTTTTAAAAAATCAGCAGCATTAAGTAAAATAGCCTCTTTGCGTTTAGCTTGGTTGATATAGCCTATTTGCATAACACTCGTATATATTGTGATGAGTACATAGAGTGTGTATATAGCAATTATTGTTGTTAACATATAGTTAGACCTTTTTTCTGTGTAATTTTTACAACATTTTAGCATCTTTATTGTTTAACTACACCCTCTTAACGTTTAGTTAATACTTATATATTAGTATGTTTTATATTTAATTTTCAAGGAATAAAAAAAATGAAAAAACTACTCTTAACTTCTTTACTTTTGTCTGCATCTATATTTGCTGCTGATGGTTATGAAGTATATAAAAACAAGTGTCAAGCATGTCATGTTGAAATGATGACAGCTAAGTATGCACTCTCTCATCTCAATGAACTTGTCGCTCCACCAATGGTAGAAGTATCAGGTCGACTTAAAGAGAACATAAAAACAACGGATGAAGAGGAAGATGTAGATCGTTATCTTTTTATACTTTTTGTTAAAGACTACATCGTAAACCCAAATCTTGACAACAGTATGTGCAACACAGGTGCCATAGAGAAGTTTGGCACAATGCCATCACTTAAGGGGCAAATCAATGAAGATGAGAAACAAGCTGTTGCTGAATGGCTTTATGATAGATATGAGAATACTAAGTTTTAATACTTAGTATTTGAAAATTTAGAGTCTGTAGTCTACAACCTTAGACTCACTCACAACAGTTTTAATAAAATCCACTACTTTAAGATGCTCTTTATGAGATGCATAAGTTTCTAGGTCTTCTTTGGTTTTAAATGTTGCATATAAAGAGAGGTCAAATGCACGCTCGCTCTCATCAAAATTTAGCCCTACTTCCATAGATACTAACTCTTCTATTTTCTTTGGTAGTTGCTCTAAAACTGCTCTTATTTTTACTAAGTTTGCTTGCTTATCTTCTTCTTTTAACTTAAACATTACTATGTGTACTATCATGATTTCTTCCTTATTTTTTCGCATTATATCACATTCACTTTATACCAAAATTGTTTTGATATAATCACACAAAGAAAAGGATTTCCATCATGCAAGAGACTGCGTTAAACATACTCAAAACTGGTAACAATGTCTTCATCACAGGTTCTGCTGGAACAGGGAAAACATACCTTTTAAACAAGTTTACTTTTTATCTAAAATCACGTAAAGTCATCCCGACCATAGTCGCACCGACTGGAATAGCTGCTTCTCATCTTCGAGGTCAGACTATACACTCTTACTTTAGTTTGGGGATTCGTAGTGAGATAGATGATGATTATATTGACTCGCTCTTAGAAAAGAAGTATCTTCGGACTCGGTTTTCTCACCTTAAAGTTCTTATAATCGATGAGATTTCTATGGTAAGCCCTGAAATCTTTTCTTCTATAGACAAAATACTTCAAGCTTTTAAACAAAATAGCCTGCCTTTTGGTGGTGTTCAAACCATACTCTCCGGGGACTTTTTCCAACTTCCTCCTATATCGAGAGTTCCTACTGAGAAACGCTTTGCATGGCAGTCCCCCTCATGGAAAGCACTTGAGCTCAAGACATGCTACCTACAAGAGAAGTTTCGTCAAGATGACAATGTGCTCATCAGTATCTTAGATGAGATAAGGAGTGGTTCTGTTTCAAACGACTCTTATGATGCTCTAAATGCGAGGTTTGAGAAAGAACTTGACACAGATTTTACTCCTACAAAACTCTATACTCATAACATGGATGTGGATAGAATAAACTTGCAAGAATTAAACAAAATTAATAATCCTGAGTTTACATTTACTTACAAATCAGAAGGAACTGCAAAAAATATTGAGCGAATATTTAAATCATCACTTGTTTTAGAGGAGATAAACCTCAAAAAAAATGCAGTAGTTATGTTTATAAAAAACAATCATGAACTAGGCTATGTAAATGGGACTACGGGAGTGATTGTAGATTTCGACAAAGAGACTAAATTCCCCATAGTAAAAACTTCTGATGGCTCACTCATAAAAGTAAGCTTAGAAGAGTGGACTATGGAAAATGAAAATGCCAACATAGTCGCTAAAGTTATGCAAGTCCCTCTTAAACTCGCATGGGCTATAACTATACATAAGTCACAAGGGATGACACTTGACTCTGCTGAGATAGACCTCTCAAAAACATTTGAAGTAGGACAAGGCTACGTTGCACTCTCTCGTATAAAGAACATAAATGGACTTCGTTTGATGGGTTTAAATGATAAAGCACTGCTTGTTGACCCTCTTATCTTACACATAGATGACAGAATCAAAGCGGCTTCAAAAAAAGCGAGTGATGAGATATCTGCTATGCCTCAAGAAAAACTCCAAAAGATATTTAAAACATATATACTGAGTATAGATGGACTTGTTGATATAGAACAGATACAAAGCCAAGAAAATATTTTAAAGTCAGAGAAGAAGCTAGTTAAATGCAGTAGCACTCCTACTCATGTGCAGACAAAAGAGCTTATAGAGAGTTCTACTTCTTTAGATGATTTGGCTAAAAATAGAGGTATAAGTAAGGGAACTATCATCAACCATCTTCGCACTTTAAAAGAAGAGAATAAAGACTTAAATATTGAGAAGTTTTTACCTGATACAATTATAGTTTCTCGTATACAAGAGGCACTAATACACATAAAAGAGAAAAACAACACAGATGATTTTAGTGAAAATGGACAAATCAAACTCAAACCAATTTTTGAGTATTTAGATGCTACAGTAGCCTATGATGATATTAAAATTACTCTTATATAGTAAAGGGAATCTCTAAACTTCTTCTATCACAATAATTCTTTCCAAAAGCACTCAGCGATAAATGTAATAGTAAATACACCAATAATATTGAGCACAATGCCGTAACGTATCATATCTTTTACACCTATAGCACCCGTACTCATAGCAATGGCGTTTGGAGGAGTGGCGATAGGCAGCATAAACGCATACGAAGCACAAAGTGTTGCTACCATCATAAAAAGAGTTGTGTTTACCCCTGCTAGTTCTGAGACTGAGTAAATTACAGGGAGCATAATAGATATCATCGCTACATTTGATGTCACTTCTGTTGTAAATGTAATAAGCAGGGCAACTGACAAGAGTAACAAAATAGGAGGTAGGTCTATGATACTTACGAGATAAGATGCCACCTCATCGGCTAAGCCAACTTGAGAGAATGCTTTAGCGATGGAGAAACCAGCACCAAAAAGTAAGATAATTTCATAAGGAATTTTCCCGTTGTCTTCCTTCCACTCTAGTATATTAAAAGGAGGCATAAATAGAAGTACTCCAAAACCAAGGAGTATACCTGTCTCACTAAGTCCTAGCCCAGCCCAGTAAGGTTTTATAGAAGCATTAACTAGAAGAAGACCTATAAGACTAAAAAGTACATACACCACTTTTTTTTGATCTTTATCTAATGGTTTTATCTCTATACTATGGGTAATCTCTATATCTTTTGTACCGATGGAAAGTAGATAACTCATAAACATTAGCATAATAAAAACTAGAGGAGCCGCCATATATATCCACTGAAAGAATGGAACCATTTCCATGCCCTTATCTTCCATGATGCCAAGTAAAACAAGATTTGGTGGTGTCCCTATAGGTGTGAGTATTCCACCGATGTTTGCCCCATAAGCGATAGCCAAAGCAAACCTCATCTTCAGTCTAAGCTCATCTGTCAAAAAGATAGCTATAGATATGAGAAGTAGCGTTGTAGTAGTATTTGAGAGTATGGAACTCAGTAGTGCTGAAGTGATAGAGAGAGAAAATATCATACCCCTAGCAGTAGCAGGAAAAAAGTTTAAAATCTTGTTAGAGATATAGATATGCAGTTTTGTTTTCTCAACCCCAATGGCAAGTAAAAATCCACCAAAAAATAAAAATATAATGGGATGTGCATAATTTACAGCCGTAGCCTTTGTGTTTATGATGTCAAACGCAGGAAAAAGTAATATAGGCAGAAGCGAAACCACCCCAAGGGCAAGCCCCTCATTTGTCCATAAAGTAACAAGCATAGCTATAAGCCCTAAAAGAGAACTCTCTCTTGTGTCAAAAATAGTATTTGCTACAAAGAATATGACTAAACCTATAAGTAAAGCCATAAGTATTTTTTTTATTTGTGGTAGGTGGTGTGTCATCTTTATAAATCCCTCAAGAAGATAAGAGATCTTTTAATGAAGCTAAAGGATTTTTACCCTCTAGCATCTCATACACTTCTTTAGCTATTGGTAGGTACAATTCGTTATGCTTTGCTAACTCATGGAGTGCATAAGTTGTGCCTATTCCCTCTGCTACCTCACCTAACTCTTTTAAAATCTCTTCTTGTGATTTTCCCTTTGCTATGCCTAAACCTACACGAAAGTTTCTACTCATCGGT
>DQSP01000044.1 GCA_015663215.1 Sulfurimonas sp. | reverse complement strand
TGGAATCATAGAGAAAAAACCTACAAGTGGTGCGTTTGATATGAACGAACTCCTTATGTACACAGCAGGTATGACAGGTGCACAACTTGAACTTGTTGGAAAAGAGGCTGCATTTTACTGTCTTCGCCATTCACTTGCTGCTATTACTCAAGAGATACTTATAGGGCAGATAAACGCCATTAAGTATGGTGAAAGACAGTCTTATATCTCTCCTGAGCAGACATTTAAAGAGACTGCTATATATGAAGCAGGGCGTGCTGTTACATCTAAGCTCCTTATGCCACATGTGCAAATAGAACATGTAAGCTTAACACCAAAAGAGAACAACGAGCATTTTGTAGCCCATGACTATAGTGATGTACAAGAAAACATGACAATACAAGACTTTAAAAGTAAGATATGTATATCTTTAGCGGGTCGAATAGCTCAGATAAAACGTTTTGGTGAGATCAGAGGTATAGACACAGGTGCTACAAATGATATACAGCAAGCAACTCGTGATGCATATGCTGCCATAGCTCTTTATGGAATGGATAAAGAAGTAGGGTACATTAACATCAATGGTGTAGATGATGCAAAAAGAACACTTACTCGTGCATCTGAACACTATCATCAATCAATAGATATAGCACTAAAGAGATGGATAAAAGAGGGTGAAAAATCTACAAGTGATTTGATAAATCAACATTGGTCTATCATCGAGAAATTAGCAGAATCTCTTTTAGATAAAGAGATCATTTATGCTGAGGAGCTAGATGAGATTATATCTCTCTAGTCTTAGCTCAGATATTATTAAATATTTGGTGCTGTATCAGAATCCCATTTTGATATATGAAGTTTAAACCAGCTCTTAAAATCTTTTTCTAAAAAACCTTTTACCTCTTTTGGACCTTTAAGAATCTTCCAACGCTCATGAAGATCTTTGAGCTTTACACGCATAGTGTCGTGATCGCCTTTGTGAATTGCTGCAAACTCGTAGTTAGCAGTCTCCATCATAGCTTCTTCTGTTGCAAAGTGTACTTCTACATCTGCAATAACTTCTTCAAAAAGTTCATCAATTTTGTCAATATCTCGTGCTATAACAGCATCATGAAATCTATTAACTACTTCAACTTCATCTTCATGAAGCATATTCATCATATCATTAGCTACTGGTGGAATCTCTCTTTGTTGTATTAACATTCTTTCTCCATTTGTAATTATCTTTAGAAAATATTATAGCTAAATTTTGTTTAACCAACACCTATTCGTTTTTTTGTACCTATTAGCCAGTATGCAATAGATAAACAAACGATAACAACTGCAATGGTTAGCAAATCTTCACTTTTTTCTGCGGAAAGAGAGTAAATAAGTATCTTCCGTATGAGTGCTGCCATAGCAAGCATAATAAATGCACCGATAGCAAAACCCTTTCCTTGAAGGTGGTGTATCTCTTCATGTATAAGTTCTATAGCCGCCCATAGAACAAGTAAACTTCCAAGAACTGTGAGTATCCCTTTTTCTATTCCTTTATCTGAGAAGAAAAGTAAGTAAATATCATACCCAAAGAGTCCAACAGCAAAAAATGCAACAAGAGCTAATGCACCTGCTAAAAAGTAATTTATATAAGAGTTGAATTTTTTCAAACCTGATAATATATTTTTTTCTACTTTAGATAAAGAGAGAAACTTACTGAGTTCTTCTTCTCTGTATGAACTTGTTAGCATATCAAGATTAATGTCTATTATTTTGCCGACTGCTTGAATCTCTTCTATATGTTTATCTGCATCTTTGTCTTGACACTTATCTTCAAGACGTTTAAAGACAAAGTTACGAACAAATGAAAATGCTGAGTTTACATAGTGTGTTGGCAAGCCAATCTTTACATGCACTTCACCTATCTTATATAGATACATAAAGTAGGGTAGGTCATACTTTCCACTAAAAAGGTTGATAAACCATTCTCTTATTTTAGTACGATGATATGCAATAATCTCTTTATTTTTTAAAAATGTAGCAGTCTTACCAAAACCCCAAATGTAGTCATAAAACTCGCTTATGAAGTCATCAGCCAAATCTTCCATAAATGGTTGTAATTCTTTGAGTGTTTTTTCTTCTTCTTTTGTAAACTGATAATCTTCTTTTAAACTTTGATAATGTTGCATTTACATATTCCTATATTTATATAAGTCAATTATACTATAATCTTTGGATGAATATAACTCAGATGAAAGTCTTATCGGTTTTTGACGACGCAAGCCCATTTCTAATCATACGAGAGTATGTAGAATCATTATCTTTAAAGATAGACGATTTTACAGACTCGCAGCAGGCACTTACATCCGCTAAAAGTACCTCATACGACTTAGTGCTTATTGAGCATACTGCAGATAGCTTTGACGTTCTTGCGTTTATAAGAGCATTTAGACATATGTATAGAGAAACACCCATCCTTGTTCTCATTGATGCTAATGATATGGTCGTACAAGAAAAAGTCCTGCGTTTAGGTGCCTTTGACATTATCTGTAAACCTCTGAGTCCTGTAGTATTTCAAGCCACACTTCAAAATGCACTCAAACTTACAAAAGCTGAGTCACTTTTAAATGACAAAACAGTTTTACTTCAAGAAGAGATAAAAAATGCAACAAAAACTTTTAAAGATAGTGAGCATGAACTTCTAGCAGTTCTTGGAAAAAGTACCCAATATAAAGAGCATCAAGGTGATAAACACACTTTAGTAATCGCTCACTCCACAAAAGCACTCGCTCGTTTAGCTGGACTAAATGAAAAGATTCAGGATGTCGCGTTTCATGCTTCTCAAATCTATGACTTAGGTAAGGTGGGCGTACCTGATGAGCTGTTGCTAAAAGCAGATAAGCTAACTCATGATGAATTTGAAGTTGTAAAAAAACATGCAAAAATCGGCTATGATTTTCTAAAGTACTCACAAAATTCTTACTTAAAAGCGGGTGCTGTAATATCTTTCTCTCATCATGAAAAATTTGATGGAAGTGGCTATCCTATAGGACTTAGTGGAGAAACTATCCCGATACTTGGACGTATAGTAGCTATTGTAGATGTGTTTGAAGCTTTGACCTCTGAGAAAGTTTATAAAAAAGCATGGACGATAGAAGATGCTTGTGATTATCTTATAGGGAAAAAAGGAAAACACTTTGATCCAAAGCTTGTAGACCTCTTTATAGATAACCTAGAGGAAATGCTGGCTATAAGAAATGAGTTTAAATAAACTCTTTAAAGATATACAAGTATAAGTTAGCTACACTTTAACAGTTAAAACGAAAAACACCTAAAGGACATAGTATGAGTAAGTTAGAACTAAAGACACACATGAAACTTTTAAAAGAGGCTAGAAGCTATATGAAGAATGTCAAACCATTAAGTGGAGCGGCCTTAGATACTAGAGCAGGTAATGTTGTTTTAACTGAAGAACACCTTGCTGAATGGCTTGG
>DQSP01000193.1 GCA_015663215.1 Sulfurimonas sp. | reverse complement strand
TAAAGCCTCTTTGATATTAGTAATTACATAATCAAACTCTTCATCACTCATTCCTGCATACAATGGTAAAGCAATAGAAAGTCTATCTGCTGCATAACTCATAAGATAATCTTCATCTTTAAAGTTATTTTTATTTTTATAATATCCAAGAGTGTGAACTGCATGTGTACCTTGTCTTGTAGCAATTGTCATATCTTCAAGCTTTTCCATAAATATATTTCTTTTTATATTTATTCTATCTATTTGTTCTTTTGTTAAATTATCTATATTTTCTCCATCAGTAAATATACAAACGAAAGATTGAAACCCATGTTTATAGTCTTTTGGAATATATGGAGCGATAAGTTGTGGTATATCTTTTAAAGCTATATCATATTTACTAGCAACTTCTCTTCTCCCATTCATAATATAATCTTTTTTATTCATTTGACAAACACCTAATGCGCCTTGCATATCAGTCATACGATAGTTATATCCTCTCATAGTAAAATCTGGAAGTAGTGAGCCACCTTTTTCTTTATGCCTTTGAAGATCTGATTTACTTGCACCATGATCTTTTAGTTGTGAAACTTTTAAAGCTATTTCATCATCATTCGTAATAAGCATTCCACCTTCGCCTGTACAGATAGACTTTCTAGGATGAAATGAAAAACAACCAACATCTCCAAAAGTACCACTATGTTTGTCACCTATCCAACCATCAAAACCACAAGCAGAATCTTCTATGATTTTAAGGTTATATTTTTTTGCAAGTTCCATAATATATGGCATATCTGAACAAAGCCCAAAAAGATGAACTGGCATAATAGCTTTTATGGAACTATCATTTTTTACAAGCTCTTCAAGTTTAGTTTCATCCATATTGAAAGTTCTTAAATCAATATCACAAAATACAACTTCAGCACCTGTATATTCTACAGAGTTTGCACTAGCTACATAAGTAAATGATGGTACTATTACTTTATCTCCAGTAGTTATACTCATAGCTTCAAGTCCAAGATGAAGTGCAGTTGTACAGCTAGTAGTCGCATGAGAGTGTGAAGCACCTGTAAACTCACTAAACATCTCTTGAAATTTAGCTACATTTGGACCTTGTACTACCCAACCAGTTTCTAGTGGTTTGATAATTGCTTCAGCTTCTTCTTTTCCAAATATTGTTTTTGTAATGGGTATATTCATTCGCTTAACCTTTTATCCCTTGTTCTTTTCTCCAGTTGATGAGAGCTTGTAAACCTTGCTCAAGAGAATATTTATATTTAAAACCTAACTCTTTTTCTGCTTTTTCTTTTGAGCCAATTCTATTTTGAACAAGTTGTCTTGCATCATCTTCACTATACGGAACATATTTCACTTCTAATTTTGAGCTATTTAGCTTAAGCATTGTATTGCATAGCTCTTTTACTGTAGTTTGCACTTCTGTGCCTACATTGTAATAACCAAGTTTTACATCTGAATTAACTGCTGATATATTACACCTGGCTATATCTTCTACATATATAAAGTCATAAGCTTGCGAACCATCTCCATTGACTACTGGTTGTTCATTTCTATCAATTTTGTTCAATACTATGGGAACTACACCACTATATACAGCATGTTGGTCTTGTCCTGGACCGTATACATTCATATATCTTAGACCTACTATTTCTAAGCCATATCTATCATTATATGCTGTACACATAGCTTCACCTGCTATCTTTGTAGCACCATAAAAGTTTTTGTTGTTAAATGGATGTTCTTCTGTCATAGGAACTTGAACTGCATCACCATATACAGAAGCAGATGAACTATAAATAAGTTTTTTAACTTTGTGCTTTACACAAGCCTCTAGTACATTAAAAGTACCTGCTATATTTACATCAAATGCAGTTCTAGGAAAATCCTTACAATGCAAGAGCCACATAGCAGCTAAATGAAATACATAATCCACACCTTCCATTGCCTTATCCAATATATCTATTTCTCGTATATCTCCACCATAAGGAAATATAGAACATCTTTCATCTTTTAAAGACTCTTCAAGATTTTCCATCTTTCCACGAGCAAAATTGTCGTATATAACTACTTCTTTTACATCTTGTCTTAGCAATTCACTTACTACAAATCCTCCAATAAAACCTGCTGCACCTATAACTAATACCTTCGTATTTTTTAATTTATTCATTTACAACCCTTATTTTTTTATCTACAATGACATATTTACTACCGTCAAATTTATCTATAGCTTGCATGTTTTTATCAAACTCCAAAGTATGTCCGGCTTTACTTACCCACCCTATCTGCCTTGCAGGAACTCCTACCATAAGGGCGTAAGGTTTTACATCTTTATTGATTACCGCACCACTTCCTATAAGAGCATACTCTCCTATAGTTACACCGCATATTATAGTAGAATTTGCTCCAATCGAACAACCTTTTTTTAGTAGTGTCTTTTTAAACTCTTCTTTTCTCACTATAAAGGCTCTTGGGTTTATGACATTTGTAAACACCATAGAAGGTCCTAAAAAAACATCATCTTGGACTTCTACACCTTCATATATAGAGATATTGTTTTGAACTTTTACACCTGAACCTATAATCACATTTGGTCCTACTACGCAATTTTGTCCAAAAGAACAGTTTTTTCCTATCTTGCTTCCTGAAAGTATATGAGAGAAGTGCCATATTTTTGTATTCTTTCCTATACTTACATCGTCATCTACATAGCTTGATTCGTGAAAATAGTAGTCTTTCATTGGATTATCTTTTTGCAAAAAGGATGATATTCACCTTTTAGTCCAATTGGTTCTATATTTCTTATCTGAGAAACTATATCGATAGACTTATAAGCCTCATCTACTCCAAAGCCATTGCCTTTGAGTATCTCTTCATAGCTTCTTGTATGTAGGTCTTTAAAACCACCTGAAAATTCTATCTCCTCATTTTCAACTGTTATACTTCTATAGGTTGTTTGTCCTTGTTCTTTTATCTCTTTTGGCAGGTAGTTGTAGTTTACAGATAAAAACCAATTAACATTTGCATTTTTTAAAATCAGTGTTCCTGAGTTTGTATCTGCTGTCTTTACATGTACGATATTTTCTTTCACTTCTCCAAATATCCAAGAAAGCATATCGTAAAAGTGAACTCCTATGTTAGAAGCAATGCCTCCGCTTTTATCTTCATCACCTTTCCAGCTTATAAAGTACCATTTTCCTCTGCTTGTGAGATATGTTAAATCTATATCATATACCTTGTTTGGGTTCTTTTTTAGTTCTTTTGATACTTTTTCTTTTAAAGAGATTATGGAAGGGTGAAGTCTGAGCTGCAAAATAGTATTTACTTTCTTGTCTGTCTCTTTTTCTATCACTTTTAATTGATCCAAATTATGAGGATTTAAAACCAGCGGTTTCTCACATATAGCATCACATCCACTCTTAAGTGCAAATCTTATATGTGAATCATGCAGATAATTTGGAGAACATATACTTATATAGTCTATCTTTTTATCATGTTCTCTATGGTACTTATCTACAAATCTATCAAATCTCTCAAACTCTGTAAAAAAAGAAGCTTGAGGAAAGTGGCTATCCATGATGCCTATGCCATCATATGGATCAAGTGCTACTACAAGTTCATTGCCTGTTTCCATTATAGCTTTCATATGTCTTGGCGCTATGTATCCTGCTGCTCCCATGAGAGCAAATTTCTTTTTATCCACTATAATCTCCCATCTACATTTTCTAAGATATTTTTTATATCATAAACCACTTGTTTTGGTAATGTTGAATTTTGAATGTTGAATTTTAAATTGAGTGTTTTAAACTCATCATGTGCAACAGCTAGGACAAC
>DQSP01000049.1 GCA_015663215.1 Sulfurimonas sp. | reverse complement strand
TATCTTCGTCACTCGTCTATTTGATTGAGTTTTAGTGGATTATATGGGGGATGGAATCTCTATTTCGTGATTTGGGTATTCTTTGATTATATATAGTAGCGTTAAAAATATGGTAGAATATACTATTATACAATATAGGGAACACAATGAAAATAGCAGAGAAAAAAGCACTCAAAAGAGAATCCATCATTCAAACGGCATTGCAGCTTTTTTCGGTGAATGGCTTTCATAGAACTACGATACCTGACATAGCTTCTAAATTACAAATGTCTGTAGGAAATCTTTATAACTACTTTTCTTCTAAAGATATATTGGCACAGGAGATTATAAAGTATACATCAGAAGCACTTGGAGAGAAAATACGTGTGGTAAATGGGCTAGATGTAAGTGCTGAGCAAAAAATACATGAGATAGTAGATATTTACTTTACGATGGCAAAAGAGAAGCCTGAAATGATAGAGTACTTTTTACGTGTGTATTTATCTAACCGTGAAGTATTTTCAGATGGTTGTCAGGGAATGGTATGTGTTGCTGGATTTATTACAGAGATAATGGTCTTTTTTGATGACTCTGTAAGTTCTGGAGAACTTCGTAATCAAGACTTCTTTTCTGCATTTGGTTTATTTATGGGGTACTTGGGAGGTATGGTATTTTTAAAAGGTGAAGATGTTCTTCCTCAAGACATAGAGTTTTATATTGATGATATTTCGCGTAATATATACAACGCATTAAAGGCTTAATATGACAAGTAGTACAAAGCCTAAACTGCTTTGGCTACAAGCTATTACTTGTAATGGCAATACCCATTCATTTTTAAATCATCCAGACCTTTTTTCTATTTTGTCTCATTTTGAGATAGTGTATCATCCTGCTCTTGACGGTAGCTATAGTATGGAAGGTGTCATTAAAGGCTCAGTGCCTTGTGATGTACTCATCTTGGAAGGTTCTTTTATCGAAGAAGGTTTCTTAAAAGGTGGGGTAGAAGTATCAAAACTTATAAAAACCTATGCAAATAAAGCTAAACACATCATCTCTGCAGGAACGTGTGCAACTTTTGGTGGTATCTTTAAACAAAAAGACCCAGATAAAATCTCTGGTTTTTGTTTTGACTTGGAAGAAAAGACTTCACGCTATGAGAACTATGCTTCTAAACTCATCTCTTTGCCTGGCTGTCCTATTCACCCTAAGTGGGTGTCTTACGTGTTGCTGATGATAGCAAATAATAAAGTGATTGATATAGACAATTTACATCGTCCAGTGGAACTGTATGGTTACACGGTACATACAGGTTGTACACGTAATGAGTACTTTGAATGGAAGATAGATACTAAAAACTATGGACTTAAAGAAGGTTGTCTTTTTTACGAACAAGGGTGTCAAGGTCCTTATACGAGAGGATCTTGTAACAAGATACTATGGAACGATATTAGTTCTAAAACACGCTCAGGGACGCCTTGTTTTGGTTGTACTGAACCTACTTTCCCGCAAGCATCTCTTTATATCACTAAGACTAACATGGGTATACCTGCTAAGATGCCACTAGGCATCCCTAAGCGTGCATACTTAACGCTTACAGGTGTAACAAAAAGTTTTAAAATAAAACGTTTTTCTGAGCGTTTATTGGATTATGATAAATGAAAAAACTACACATAAAGCAACTCATAGAAAAGATAGAAGGTGAAGCGGAACTAGATTTTACTTTTAGTGATGGGAAAATAGAAGATGTCAAGATAAATTTTGGATTTTACCGAGGCATAGAGGAGATACTGCAAGGGAAAGATGCAAGAGATGCACTGGTCATCACTCCACGTGTTTGTGGCATCTGTAACCATGCACATCTTATGACTGCAGTGCGTGCCATAGAAAATGGCTATGAAAATGCAGGACAGAAAATAGAACTCACTTCAAAAGCTAAAGACATAAGAGAATTCACCTTGGCATGTGAGCTCATACAAAACCATATTAAGTGGCTCTATATGACACTACTTCCACAAATAGAAAGCTATCTTGACTGCAAGAGTGAGGAAAACTATGCTATGAAGGCGAGTTATTTAGCGTCTACGATTACTAAGGCACTGGCAATCTTTGCAGGGCAATGGCCTCACTCTTCTTATGCCGTCCCTGGAGGGGTAACTTGTGACCCTACATATGTAGACGTGATGCAAGCACAAAGTCTTGTAGATGAGTCTATAAAGTTTTTTGAACAAGTGGTAACGGAACTACCATTGGATGCGTATTTGAACATAGATTTCTGTGCAGATTTGCATAACATAGGTGGAGACTTTGGAAAGCTACTTCATCTCATAGGTAGCTCTGGTATGACAGAAATAGGGAAGAGTCATGATAGGTTCATCGTCTTTGGTGAATGTATGCTCTCAAAGTCTGGAAAGTCAATTGGAACAAAAGTTTCTAATGTAAATACTAAATATGTAAAAGAATCTTCTCAGGAAGGTACGGTTGCAAAAGCTGTAACCTATAAAGATAGACTCTACGAGGTAGGACCTTTAGCTAGAGGTATGGTATCTAAAAGAACCATAGTGAAAAATTTACATAAACGCTATAAAGATTCTCTGCTTACACGTGTTTTTGCTCGTGTACATGAAGTCGCAACACTTTTAGCATATTCAAAAGAATTACTAACGAACTTAAATTTAGAAGAAGATTCATGTACACTAGACATGCATACTGTTCTGAAAGATTTTGAAGGTACGGGTGTAGTAGAGGCTGCTCGTGGTTCTTTGATACATAAAACAAAAGTTAAAGATGGTTTGATAGTGAGTTATGAAATCATTACCCCCACGCAGTGGAACTTAAGTCATGGTGAAAAAGATGAAAAAGGCATAGCCATTGAAGCCATGAAGGGTTCTGAAAATATAGAAGAAGCGACCTTCATCTTTCGTACCTTTGATGTGTGTTCTGTGTGTACGACGCAGTAGTTACTACGCCAATCAATGCTCTCTCATCTTAGAAACAGATAAATAAACATCGGCTATCTTGTAGACTAGTAATACAATACCAATAGACCCAATGACCACAAGAATCTCTCCTAGAGGTGGCATAAAAAATATCACCTCTCTTACAGGCTCATATTCTGAGTACTTTTCAAACCCTACACCAAATCTATTGCTCATAGGGTAGGCATTTCCTCCATACACAAAAATAAGTTTACCCAGATAGGTACCGATGATGATAAATACGGAAGCAACGACTTTGTAACTGTTATTTGAAAAATCTTTGTAGAGTAATATAAAGGGTATGCCAACAGCCATAGCAAGATAGCTATAAAAGTAAAGTTTAAAGTCACCAAATAAAATAATTTCAGCCCACTTTTTGTCTATAAACAAATATGCAGTAGCTTCATAGGCTCCTAAAAACATCACACCGTAGAGCGTCATTTTTTGTATGAGTGTCATCATATCTTGGCATTTACTTCTGTCAGTGTTTCTGTAGGTGAAATAGGTGTAGAGTATCATGATAGCAGCAGAAGCTGCAAAAGAAGAGACCATAAAATAAAGGGGTAAAAAAGGGTAGGTAGTCCAGAAGTTTCTGGCTTCATTCATGTTGAATAATTTTGCTTGTATATAAAACTCCACAAGTTCAACGATAATACTAAAAACAAGTATAAAGACAGAGAGTTGTTTAGACCATTTCTTTGAATGACTCAATAGTAAGTAGACCTTAAAAATGATTAAAGGTATATAAATGGCATAGAGTGGCATCAT
>DQSP01000261.1 GCA_015663215.1 Sulfurimonas sp. | reverse complement strand
GGTTAGTCATATATGGGTCTATCCCGATGACACAATAGCTTCAAAAAATCCTTTTGAGCTGTGGTAGTGTAGCGTGTTTTTGTTTAAAGTTGTTTTTTATTGGAGACTTTAAGGCTTACTTAAGTGGGGGGGGTAAGATTGTTTATCTTAAAATTTGAGGAAAAAATGAAAAATATTATTTTAACCGTATTGTTTGTATTGTCTACTCATCTAGTAGCAGAAACCGCTAAGTACAAAAGTTGCTCATTTTCTAGTTTAGAAAATGTAGGTATGGATTTCTTGCTTTTAACCATGAAAGATGTAGATAATCCTGAAAAACAAATGTATAAATTTTTATGTATGAATATGCCTAATTCAAATTTTAAATTTCTGAAAACAGACAATATTAAAAATGCTCCCTTTAAAATGGTAGTTAATGGGTGTGAATTTACTATTAACCAATTTATTAAAAATAGAAAATTTTATTTAAAACCAACAACCAGTATGCGGAAGTGTGCAAATAACAAAGTCAAGCGTAAGAATTACACATTTTGGCAAAATAGTGGTAAAACTTTCAAAGGTGAATGTAGCAATGGAAGGACTTTTTCAGGATTAAAAAATTTAGAAGGACGCTATACTGTCAGTGGTTCTAATAATGGTAATGGTTGGGGGAATTCTAAAGACAAAGCCATACGAGATGCCTGTGGATTTTAACTAGATTAAGGTAAAGTTATTGGTTCCCATCGTCTCGATGGGAACCAATAAGACTGTTTAGGTCTTAGAAAAATTACTTTATAACCTATTGTCAGACTATGGGACGAATAAAAATCAAACATGCAAAGCAATATCACGTTGCATTAAATCTTGGATATAAGCACTTCTGTTACCCTGATAGGTTTCTTCTGCTTTGGAATTTACAGCCCTTAGAAGACCTGAAGGAAGCATGACATTAATACGTACATTTTTTTCTACTTTTACATTTATCAGTTGAGGAGTAGCATTTGCTTCTAGTTCTTCATCTTTAGTTAGTCTCTCCAAGGAGCGTGCTATAGGCAATTCTTCTTCATCTTCAGCATAAAGTTCACATGCTTCAACTATATTATGTACCACTTCAGTAAATGTACTGCCAAAACTTGATGTATAACCTAAGTCGGGCACTATAGCTACATAACTATCATCTTCTTTATGTATAAACGATATATATTCCATTTTAAAAATCCTTATTATCGTAGCACAACGCCACTTTGTTTTTCGATACTTTTAAGCGTGCCTATGGGTATATCTTTTGCTCCATGCATAGGAACGATAACCTTTTTCTCATCTTTTGATAATTTAAGATGAGATCCTTTTTGTGAAACTTAACTAAAGCCATGTCCGTACAAAATCTTCAATACTTCTTTAGCGTTCATCATGCCTCCTCAATTTTCAATATATCCTATAAAGGGTTAAACTAACATTACACACCGTGTGTATAAGGAAAGATTTCAAATCAACTCGCAATGCCATAAAACCTTAGGCGTTCACTACTCATTTTGATATCAACGAGGTTATGATATAATTTATATAAGGAGTCTAGATGCATCAAAATATAGATACAACATATATAAATCGTTGTAATTTAGCCTTAGCTAAAGCATATGAAAAATTACAAAACTATACTAGAGATGACATAGAATATGACATTTATAGGTCAGCAATCATTAAAGAGTTTGAAATCATACTAGAGCAGTCGGGTAAGCTTTTAAAGAAACGCTTAAAACCATACCTGCATAGCAATAAGGCTGTTGATAAATTGGTATTTAAAGATATATTTAGACAAGCAGGACTACATGGGATACTGGACATCAATGAAGTAGAAAGATGGCTAGAGTATAGAGATAACCGTAATAATACTAGCCATGACTACGGTGCTGAATTAGCTAATGAAATACTGGTAATCATAGAACAGTTTATCAAAGATACTAAGTCTCTTATAGCGGTTATCAATGCTACTTAGAAAAAAAGACAGAGATACCATTATTGGTATAGCAAAACAAACAATACACACACCTGTGAGAGTATTGGCTTATGGTAGTCGGGTCAGTGGCGAAGCACATGACACTAGTGATTTGGACTTGGTGTTGGTTACGCTAGATGAAAAGAAGATAAATAGGTATGAACTAGCAGAGTTTAAAACGCATTTACAAGACTCCAACATACCCATACTCACACAAGTCCTTGACTGGCAAAACATACCTGAGAGCTTTCATCAAAATATACTTAAATGCCATGAAGAGTTATTGGCGACATAAAGAACTAATATCGTATATAACCCCTACTCCCTTATTTCACCTAAAAAGAAAAGATAGTTATTTTTAAAACACTATATATACAAATTAAATCCACGAAACTACACTTATAGTTGTATATATACAAATTTATGTTATACTTCTCAAAAGGAGTTTATGATGCAAAGTTTCTCTATGATGACGGATGAAGAGATTATCAAGACTATGGCTAAGGCGTATGAACAGCATAGACTGCAACTAGAACTTAATGAAGACGAGGTCTGTAAACTTGGTGGTGTCAGCAAAGATGCCATACATCGTTTTAAAAATGGTAAAAACATTAACATTAAAAACTTCATTGCTATTTTGAGGGCTGTAGATAGGGTGGATGCATTGTCTACTTTGTTCCCCTCTGTTAAAACATTTAGCCCTATCCCACAAAAAGAAAAAAAACCTAAAAAAAGAGTCTCTAAAAAAAGTAAAGTGCAAACAAACAAAACAGATTTTGTTTGGGGTGAAGACCTATGAGTAACACAGTAGAAGTAAAACTATGGGGAACAACCATAGGGTATCTAGGTTATCAGCCAGACTCTGACATCGCTGTATTTGAGTACACCGCCAACTTTATGAACTCACCTATATACATCTCACCGCTGATGATGAAACATCCTCCTGCAAAGCATAACTTTGAAGACATAAGCTTTAGAACATTTAAAGGAGTGCCAGGACTGTTTGCAGACTCACTCCCTGACAAATTTGGTAATCAACTCATAGATCAGTTTATGGCAAAAAAACAGATAGTCTCTGAAGATGTGAGTACCTTAGATAGATTGCTCTATATAGGTGATCGTGCTATGGGTGCGATAGAGTATCATCCTTTTGAGTTTGATAAAAGACCTACAGGAGACATGGCACTTAACATCGATACACTAGCAGAACTTGCAGAGATGGTTGTAAGTAAAAAAGCCGATTTACAGAAGAAGCTAGAAAATGTAAAAACCAGAGAAGATGCCTTGAGTCTCATCAGGGTGGGGTCGAGTGCAGGAGGTGCCCGATCTAAAGCACTCGTTGTGCAAAAAAAGGATGCTAAGTTTTATGATGGTACAAAGCTTTACCACGAACCTTGTACCTACTGGCTACTAAAGTTTGACTCCATGGCTAACAGTGACCATGACAAAGATGACCCTAAAGGCATGCCAAAAGTGGAGTACATCTATGCTCACATAGCTCGAAAGTGTGACATTGACATACCTAAAACAAGCTTTATTGAGTCAGGGAACGATTTTCATTTTATGATAGAACGTTTTGATAGGGTCAACGAGGGAGGTAAGAGTTCTAAACTGCACTATGTCTCATGGGCAGGACTAGAACACTTCGATAGAGACAGTACAGGAGCTTACTCATATGAGCAGTTGGTACTGACTGCCAGAAGGATGAAGCTAGGGCAAGGGGCTATCACAGAGATATTTAGAAGAGCCATGTTTAACATAGTAGGACGTAATCAAGATGACCATACAAAAAACTTTGGTTTTCTGATGGATAAATCAGGGAAATGGAGACTTTCTCCAGCGTTTGACCTCACATACTCCTATGACCCCACAGGAAACTGGACAAAAGTGCATCAACTCAAACTGAACGACAAACAAGACAACTTTACACTAGAAGACATCACCTCTTTTGGTAACTATTGTACCATTAGTTCAAAAAAGTCCAAAGAGATACTAGAAGCAATATACACACATTTCTTAGAGTTTGAAACACTAGCACGAGAGTATGGTGTAGATGATGTACTTAGAGAGACCATCGTACAAAATATAAGAAATATACGGTAATTGTTCCAGAATACACTCAATAGGGGCTATCATTAGCATCGTACAGTACATCTTTGTTTCAATATATGACTCTCAAAAAGACATATATTTCCTATTCTTTTTCCCTTGAAAAGATTTATGAAATTGTACCAAAAGATTCTAGATTTATATTTTTTGGTACAACCCACATTAACGCTTCGCCTACAACTACTCCAAACGCCTATTTACACTCACAACTAGAAGTAACCCACACACACTTCTTATCATTTGAAACACTCTCTTTTTACTTATGGCGTAACCTACGCTTACCTTCAACCCTAGAAAAGTATTCTTGTGACGTGATACCAAACTTTTCTGCATTGATTTCTATACGCTCTTGGCTGCAGTCTGTTTTGGTACATCCTACGATGCTATGTTCTAGCTTCAGAAGCTGCAAGTTTAGACGCTGATGTTCTGTGAGAAACTTGGGGTCTTTGGTCATAAGCTCAGGAGGGATATCGATAGCATAGTAGAGTATCTTTTTGTACATCTCCAAGTTATCTTCAAAGTAAGATAATATATGCTTCC
Organism: Sulfurimonas sp.; assembly: GCA_015663215.1. Classification (GTDB taxonomy): domain Bacteria; phylum Campylobacterota; class Campylobacteria; order Campylobacterales; family Sulfurimonadaceae; genus Sulfurimonas. The sequence continues at coordinate 661 of DQSP01000261.1, read as the reverse complement.
CAGAGATGTTTTTATAAAACAAATCAAAGGCAGATAACATTAAGCACTTTTCAACCATATCATCTTTACCTAACGTGGCATATTTTTGCACTAAAGACAACCTAGTTAGACCAAAACATTTATCTGTATAGTCCTTTATTTTTTCTGCACTCTTCACTATGTCAATTATCACGCTATTGTCTGCTATGGCTTCGTCTTCTATCTTCTGAGTGAGCCATGCTCTTAATGCTGTAAAACTCTTTAATCCTGTAGCATTAAGACCTTGCAATCCTTCATCATCTTTATCTAAAGGATGCTTGGTAAGTCTCTTTTGTATCAGCTCGTCTGTACAGTAGGTACTTGTGTGTTGATTATACAAATCCAACATCCTAGACAAAGAAACAGTGTCATCTTTAGCTATGGTATAGATGTCATAAAAGTCCCTACTTTTTGTTCTATAGTTTATGATAGCATCCATCTTCATAGCGATGATAGTATCAACACTGGCTATGTGAACATTGAAAAAAGTACTTGCCCCAGCTCTTAGGTTTTTTAATCCTGATGCATAAAAAGTAACCTTGACAGCATTTATCTCATAGTCTACTTGCGTATCTGTGTTTATCGTTTTTACAAAGTCTAGTCCATACTGCGTCCAAGACTTTTCCATCTCTTTGATATACTT
>DQSP01000079.1 GCA_015663215.1 Sulfurimonas sp. | reverse complement strand
GGATGTGCTTCTATGACTTCACCTGTTCTGTCAATGGGTAAAACACGACGATAATCAGCAAGAGAATGCAGTACAACAGTAGTGTCTTTTCTTGCTTCAATAATCTCATCAAGATAACAGATACCACCTTCACGGACAGCTTTAGTAAGCGGTCCATCTTGCCAATATGTACCGTTATCATCGATGAGGTGACGACCTATAAGATCCGCTGCACTGAGGTCATCATGACAGACTACAGTATAAACCTTGCGTTTAAGTTTCTCACCCATGGCTTCAATAAAGCGTGTTTTTCCGCACCCAGTAGGTCCTTTAATGAGAATAGGCAGGTTCATAGATGCGGCTGCTTCAAATAGTGCAACTTCATTTGCTTGTGCTTTATAATATGTGTGACTCATAATTTAGTTCCTTATGTTGTTAAATTTATATATATCTGTGGTAATAGTGTTGGTAGTTTTTTGCTATCTCTGATGAGGGCATAACCATTTTTACCAAAAAGATAGGGCAGATACTCTTTAGCTTCTATATCTATGGTGATACAAAAAGGGGTAAGTCCCATTTTTTTTGCTTCAAGTATCGCTTTTTTTGTATCTTCGATGCCGTATCTTCCATCATATCTATCAACATCATTTGGTTTTCCATCACTTATGATGAGAAGGAGTCTGTTACTTGTTTGCTGTTGTTTAAGTATTTTTGATGCTTCTCTTATGGCTGCACCGAGTCTTGTATAGTAGCCGGGTTTTATGGCATTTATTCTTCCTCGTGTAAACGCAGAGTACTTCTCTTTAAAGTTTTTGATGATCTCTATGCGAACATTTTTATTTTTTAAAGATGAAAAGGTGTAAATGCTGAAGTTATCTTGGAGTTTTTCTAGTGACTCACTAAAAACCATAAGAGTGTCTTTTATGATGTCGATGACTCGCATCTCTTGTGTTATACCTGCCTCAGTTGAGAGAGAAACATCTGCGAGTATGAGAGTTGAAATGTCTCTAAGTTTTTTCTCATAAGACATATAGAATTTTTGATGATGCCCTGATCTGTTTTGATGGCTTTTATACTCTATCCAAGTGTCGATATTTAGTTCATCTCCATCAGAGAGTTTAGAATTCTTCACTCGTTCTCGTTCCATCATGTCAAGCTGCTGCTCTACACTTTTAAGTGTTTTTTTGAGTCTTTTTGGGAGTTCTTCTGTTTCTATGTTGGTAGTAAGGTAGGGCTTTATACAAACATAATTTTTAAGGTATTTATCTTTTGAGTAATCCCACTCATCTAAAAAATGCCCATCACCTAAAGGATACTCTTCTTGTGAGTGCATGGAGAGGTCAAGGTCGAGTTTAAGTCGTGCTGATAGATTTGCTTTTTTTGCACCCAATGTTATCTCATCTAAGTCCTCTGCATTATACAGAGCATCTTCATCAAAACTATCATCCTCACTTCTATCAACATTTACCTGCTCCATAATACTCATCATTGCATCAGGTAAAAAGGCTAAGAGTCCATCTGTCTCTTTTTTATCATCTATTTGGTTCGCTTTTTTCTTCATCTTGAGCGTGTCGACTTTTTGAGGTTTAGTCTCGTCTCTAGTGGGGGCATGCTCATCATTAAAATCACTATACTTATTAGTGGTGTTTAAGGCTGGGTATATCCAAAAGATGGAGGGAAACTGCTCTTTATTAGCCTGCGTTTGAGTGTAAAATATTTGAAATCCTGGATAGATGTTTAGTAGTTCTTTGATGGCGTTCGCGTTGACATCTTCAAGTGAACCTTGATAGTTTTGCACCTTTGTAAAGAGTGCTGTGAGCCAGTAGTAGAGCATCTCATTTTGCTTTTTATCTTCAAAATAAGCAAGAGATGAAGGGAGATAGAGTGCATCACTATCCTGCCAAGGCAGGTAAAAGTGTATGCCATTTCCCGATATTTTTTGTAAAAAAGTTCTTTTCTTTTCTATAACTCGTTTATCAGTTATATGTAAGTCTTTTGCTTTGTCACCACCAAGGAGGTGGTAAAAAAGTTTAAGAGATTTACTTATGTCATCAAAAGATACGGCTGCATCTTTAAAAGTCGTGTCTGTATTTTTATCTAAAAAGCGGTTCCAGTACTTGCCTATAGTCTCTTCGTATTCAAGAGCAGCAAGTATGGAAGCCATTGTTTTTAAGCCTCTTCTTTTACAAAGAAACTATAAAAGTATGTAAATAAACCTACAACAGACATCACACCAAAGGCTAAACGCACCATGTAAACAGGTACTATTTCTGTTTGAGTTGCCATAAATGATAGGGCATCCACATCTGGAAGACGTTGTAAGAAGACCTGCATAGTTCCAGCAATAACTAGAGCTGAAGTAACACCGAGCATCCCTATAACCATCATCCAAAAACTTGCACGTTCAACAGCTTGAGCTTTAGCACAGTTTCCATGAGGACGACCTCTTAGAATTGGCATTGCATAAGATATGATAGTAAAAAGTATCATAATATACGCTCCAAAGAAAGAGAGGTGACCGTGTGCTGCTGTTAACTGTGTACCGTGTGTAAAGAAGTTTACAGGAGCGAGTGTATGTAAAAAGCCAAGCACACCAGCACCTAAAAATGCCATCACTGCCGTACCTTTGGCCCATGTAAGTGCCATCTTGTTGTCATGGTCTATTCTTC
>DQSP01000286.1 GCA_015663215.1 Sulfurimonas sp. | reverse complement strand
GCTAAAAGTTTAGTTTGTTAAAAGTGTATCATTAGGATTAAAAATATTTGAGGATTAAAAGTCTTCAAGTGGTGGAGAAGGAGGGATTCGAACCCTCGGTAGGATTGCTCCTACACACCCTTAGCAGGGGCGCGGATTCAACCACTCTCCCACTTCTCCGTTTGAAGACGGTGATTATAGTAAATACTTGATAATAATAAGCTTAAATTAGTGCTAAAATTCTTGAGACTACCTCAGAAGGATTCTCTGCTTGATAAATCGGACGACCAACCACGATGAAATCAACTAATGCCTCTTTTGCAAATGCCACATCTGCCACTCTCTTTTGATCCCCTGCATCTTCACCAAAAGGACGTATTCCTGGTGTTAGTGTCATAAACTCTTTATTTGTTATATTTTTAATTGATTCAGACTCATAAGCAGAACAAACAACTCCATCAAGTCCAGCATCAAGTGCATCTTTTGCAAATTGATCTGCCTTAGCGGCTATACTCTTTTCATACACAGCCCCAAACTCCTCTTCGCTAAATGATGTAAGAGCTGTTACTGCTAAAACGATAGGACGAGACTCATAAGTACTTAAACGCTCCATTACAGTCTTCATAGCTCTCTTACCAGCAGATGCATGGACATTAAACATATCTACACCAAGCCCCATGATAGATTCAGCAGAATCAGCCATAGTATTTGGAATATCATAAAGTTTAAGGTCTAAAAATATTTTAAAATCGGGGTTAATTTTTTTAATGGCTTTGAGAAAGTCCTCACCATCACGTATGTAAGTACGAAGTCCGACTTTTAGCCAGACATCGTGTTTTTTAATCTTTTGGATTAAGTCTAAATTTTCTTCTTTTGTAGATAAATCTAAGGCAACACATAATTCCATAATATTCTCTTTATAAGTTAATTATGAAATTATAACATTCTTACTCTTTAAAGACTATCCGTTTACCATTTTTTCAAGTGTAGCCACGATAGAAGGGTCTTCAAGAGTTGAGATATCTTGTGTTATTTTCTCACCTTTTGCAATAGTTCTTAGTATTCTACGCATTATCTTTCCTGAACGAGTTTTTGGAAGTCCTGGAGCAAAAACTATGTCATCACAAACAGCGATAGCACCTATCTCTTTTTTGATGATGGCATTGAGGGCTTTCATTATCGCAAGGTCATCTTCAAAACGACTCTCATCGAGTGAGTGTTTGAGAACTACATAAGCAAAGATTCCCTCACCTTTTAGCTCATGAGGTTTTCCAACAACAGCCACTTCAGCAACTTCAGGTTCTTTTTTGAGTGCCGCTTCAACTTCAGCAGTTCCCATTCTATGCCCACTTACATTTATAACATCATCAGTACGACCAGTTATAGTAATGTAACCATCTTCATCATATCTTGCACCATCACCTGTAAAGTAAACAGCCTTGCCATCTTTAACTACATCACCGAAGTATGATGTCTTATAACGATCTTCATCACCCCAAACGCCACGAATCTGTGCTGGCCAAGGTTTGGTAATACACATATAACCTGTTTCACCAACTTCTATTTTTATTCCCGTTATCGGGTCTAGTATTTCTGCCATGATTCCTGGAAGTGGTAGTGTTGCACATCCTGGTTTTATAGGAGTTGCCCCTGGAAGTGGTGAAACTATATGCCCACCCGTTTCTGTTTGCCAGTAAGTATCAACTATGGCACATTTTGATGCACCGACCTCTTCATAGTACCATTTCCAAGCAGGTGGGTCTATTGGCTCACCAACTGTTCCGAGTACTTTTAAAGATGATAAGTCATACTTTTTAGGCTCATCTTCACCCATCTTATGTAAAACACGTATAGCTGTTGGAGCAGTGTAGAACTGGTTGATTCTATGTTTTTCTACCATTACCCACGGTCGTCCAGCATCAGGGTAAGTGATAACACCCTCAAACATAAGTGTCGTTGCTCCCATTGCAAGCGGTCCATACACTATGTAAGTATGTCCTGTAATCCAACCAACATCAGCAGTACACCAAAAAGTATCGTTCTCTTTTACATCAAAAACCCATTCCATAGTCATCTGAGCCCAGAGAATATACCCTGCAGAGTTATGTTGTACACCTTTTGGTTTTCCTGTGCTTCCTGAAGTGTAAAGTAAAAAAAGAGGATCTTCTGAGTCCATAACTTCTGGTTCACAAACAGCAGACTTACTTTTAATGAGTTCATTATAAGAGTAGTCACGTCCTGCTTTCCAAGTTACATCTTCGTTATTTCTCTCGACAACTAGAACTTTTTGAACTGGAGTTTCACCTTCAAGTGCTTCATCTACAACAGGTTTGAGCATATAAGGTTTAGTTTTACGAAACGCACCATCAGCAGTTATAACTACCTTTGCCTCTGCATCAATAATTCTATCTTTAAGAGCTTCACTTGAAAATCCACCAAATACGATGGAGTGAATAGCCCCTATTCTAGCACAAGCGAGCATCGCATAAGCAGCTTCTGGAATCATAGGCATATAGATAACAACTCTATCGCCTTTTTTAACTCCAAAGTCCTCTTTTAAAAGATTAGCAAAACGATTTACATTTTTGTAAAGGTCTAAGTATGTGATAGTTTGAACATCGCCACGGTCACCCTCAAAGATGATAGCCGCTTTGTTTTTACGAGTGTCAAGATGTCGGTCTATACATTGCACAGAAACATTAAGCTTACCACCATCAAACCACTTTACAAAAGGTGCGTTTGACTCATCTAAAACATTTGTAAATGGTTCAATCCAGTCTAGTTTTTCTTTAGCAGCATCGCCCCAAAAACCTTCATAGTCATCGGTAGCTTTTTTCATTAAAGCATTATACTCATCCATATTTTTTACATTCGCATTTGCTGCAAACTCTGGGTTTGGTTGAAAGATTTGTTTTTGTGACATTGTAATTATTCCTTTATTTTGTTTGTGTTAATTTTAAGTAAATCATCGCAGTCATGATGGCATCATTCACTGCATTATGTGCTCCCATATCAGGAACACCGCATTTTGACAAGATAGTATCAAATCGCAGGTCAATATTTCCTTGAGGAATTAAAGCGATTGTTTTATCAAAATAAATTTCTGAAACTTCTATAGCTCTGTTTGGAAGTTTCACACCTAAAAGGGGTTTTACATACTTGTTTATCATAGCGATATCAAACTCTAAGTAATACCCAATAATAGGTTTTGAACCTATAAAATTCAAGAACTGCTTTATTGCATCATCTATATCTAATGCTAACTCTAAATCACAGTTACGTATCTGATGTATTTCTATACTTTTTGGATTAATCTCAGAGTTACTTTTTACAAAGACTTCAAAAGTATCAGATGTGATTATTTTATTGTCTTTTATCTTTACAGCTCCAATAGAAATAATATCATCAACTTTAGGATTTAAACCTGTTGTTTCAGTATCAAAAACGACATACTCACCACTCTTGTCTTCATCAAAAAGAAAAGAATAATCTTTATCCTTGAGTTTAGATATGTTAGCACTCTTTTGCCAATTTTTGATAAATGCGAACATATTAAGTGACCATATTTAAATGAAAATGAAAACTAATAAATTTTTTAAACTTATTTACTATTTTGAAACTATCTTTTAAGAGATCCCTTTGAACTTTGCTTAGCTTTTTGGGGTCTATTAAACTACTTTTATCTATATCTTTTGCACTTAACATCGCTTGAAGTCGGACACTATTTAAAGTATCAAAACTCTCGATGAGTTCAGTAGCAAATGTTTTATCGATAACCCCTCTGTTGTTAAGCTCTTTAATACGTTCTATAGTATTTGTTTCTCTGATCTCATATTGGAGTGCTAATGTTCTCACGCCATGAACAAGAGCAAAAACTCCGCCTTTTTTCAAATCAAGCATATTGTTATCATTTTTGTTCACAACAAACCCACTAAAGAGAAAAAGTGGCGTTTTGAAGAACAAAATAGCCTTGGCAATATGTGCTAAGACATCATCTCTAGCACTAAAACTATCATAAAGATATGACTGGAGTTCTTTGAGATACTCTTCATTTCCAGCCACATACTTTGCATCTAAAAATATACTCAAATTTTGCGAACTTTTTGTATCTAGGGAGTGAGTCCAACTGTCTATCATACTTTTATACGATGTGACATTTTTTCTCCACTCATCATTACTAACCATTACATCTCCTATACACTTTGGAAATCCTAAATTTAGAAGAGCTGTATTGAGTTTTTTCATAGGCTCGCTAAAGAGTTCTATGTCTACATCATTTGATATTATAAGGGCATTATCTTGGTCTGTTTTTATTGTTTGTTCTTCTCTTCCTTCACTTCCCATAACTATTAAAGTACATGATTTTTGTAGTTCTAAAGGGACACATAGACTAAATACTTTTTCATATATTTTGAGATTGAGTGTAGATACCATTTTTGTAATATAACGAACTTTTACACCCTTGGTTTGTAGAGTCACTATAAGGTTTTTTAAGTCATCTTGTAGGTATTTTAGATCTTGGATAGACTCTGCTTTATCTATCTGAACTGCCACCAAATGTGAGTGGTTTGCAAAGTAACTCAAAAGATCAAGTTGCTCAAGCACGCCTACTATTTTTTCATTATCCATAACAACTAAATGTTTAATACTTTTGTGTGTCATAACTAAAAGTGCATTAAATAAAAAGTCATTTATATCTATACTCACTATGCCCTCTGACATGATAGAGCCTATCTCTTTGTCAACATCAAAAGAGCCACAAAGCAACATATCCCGAAGGTTACGATCTGTTACAACTCCATAACTTCCCTCACCCTTTACTATAATCATATCCGACTGTAACTCTTTTTGTTTTTTGAGTGCTTCAATAATACTCTCTTTACAAGAAACAACACAGGCATTATGTAAGAACATATCACTCACTTTTGATATTAAGAAAGGGGTGAGTTCACTTGAGAGCTCATGCTCTTTGAGTTGCTGATGTCTTGTAATAAAGTCTTGTAAAAAATAACTCTGAATCTTTTTATTGTGCATTAACTCTAAAAAATCATCTTTTTTTATCTCATAACATATTAGTTCCTCAGCAACTACAAACTTAGAGTCTGTTTTACTATAGATAAGTGCATCACCATCAAAACTATCGCCACTAGAGTAAACATTGTGAAGTTCATCATCTACGAGTTCGTTGACTGAGCCTTTTATTATGATATAAAAAGAGATAGAAGCAAGAGTTGGAGAGATTAAGAGTGTATCTTTTGCATAGTAGGCTATGTCTATTTTAGACATTAAGTTATCGAGTTCAGATGAACTCAACAACTCAAAGGGATGGATAGACTCAATTAATTTTCTTTGATCGAGTATACTCATGACTAATGCTCACTCGCACCTTCAGCACCAATACCTGTTTGAGAACGGATATATTGTGCTTCAAATGCTGCTCTTTCAGCTTCACCATCATGACTCTTATCTGTAATAGAGATGAACCATATAGAAAGGAATGAAACTGTTACAGAGAATAATGCTGGATATTTATAAGGAAAAATTGCTTCTGCATTTCCTAAAATATCTACCCATACAATTGGACCTATTATAACAAGAACAACTGCTGTAGTAAGACCTAAAGACCCACCTATTACAGCTCCACGAGTCGTAAGTTTACTCCAGTACATTGAAAGGAATAAAATAGGGAAGTTAGCAGATGCAGCAATGGCAAATGCCAAACCAACTACAAACGCGATATTTTGTTGCTCAAATGCGATACCCATGAAGATAGCAACGATTCCAAGACCCACTGTTGCCATTTTACTTACTCTCATTTCAGCCATTGAATCAGCATTACCTTTTTTGAAAACTGAAGCATAAAGGTCATGACTTATTGCCGAAGCACCCGCAAGTGTAAGCCCTGAAACAACCGCAAGGATTGTTGCAAACGCCACTGCCGAGATGAAACCTAGGAAGAAGTCTCCACCAACTGCATGACTTAAGTGAATAGCTGCCATATTCTTCCCACCAAGGATAGGATGACCACCACTAATAGCTTGTTTTGCAAGATCTAAGTACTCTGGATTTTGAAAAACCATAACAATCGCACCAAAACCGATGATGAAAGTTAAGATGTAAAAGTATCCAATAAAACCAGTTGCAAAGAAAACTGACTTTCGTGCTTCTTTCGCATCACTTACTGTAAAGAAACGCATAAGGATGTGAGGAAGACCCGCCGTACCAAACATAAGAGCAATGGCGAGCGAGATGGCCGATATTGGGTCAGAGACGAGTCCACCCGGGCTCATGATGTCAAGTGACTCTGTATTTCTCATATCTGCAGCCGCTGCAAAAAGTGAACCGAAGTTAAAGTTATAGTGAGCCATAACAGCGATAGCCATAAATGTCGCACCTGAAAGGAGTAAAAATGCCTTGATAATCTGTACCCATGTAGTAGCAAGCATACCACCAAATGTTACATAAAGAATCATTAGCACTCCAACAAGAACAACCGCTATCTCATAATCAAGTCCAAAAAGAAGCTGAATAAGTTTACCCGCACCAACCATTTGAGCGATAAGGTACAAAATAACAGTCGCAATAGAACCAGCAGCTGCTAAAGAGCGTATTGGCGTCTGGCGAAGTCTGTACGATGCAACATCTGCAAACGTATACTTTCCTAAGTTACGAAGGGGCTCTGCTATCATAAAAAGGATGATTGGCCAACCAACTAAAAAACCTATAGAGTAGATAAGCCCATCATATCCCTTAAGATAAACAAGCCCAGATATACCAAGAAAAGATGCCGCTGACATATAATCACCAGCGATAGCCATACCGTTTTGAAAACCTGTGATTCCACCACCTGCTGTGTAGAAATCTTTTGCAGATTTTGTGCGTTTTGCTGCCCAGTAAGTTATACCTAAAGTAGCCCCCACGAAAATAATAAACATTACGATTGCAGGTATATTAAGTGCCTGTTTAACAATCTCACCGTCAATAGTCCCTGACGCAAATACTGCGATAGAGCCTAAGATAAGAAAAAGAAATACTCTGTTAAATATACTCATTTAGTCTTCCTTTATAGCTTGTTTAATTTTATTTGATAGATCATCAAATTCGCCATTTGCACGCTTAGTGTAAATACCTGTAAGCACGAATGCGAAAACTATGATAGCTATCCCAATAGGAATACCTATACTTGTCACAGTGTCGCTTGAAAGAGGTGTTCCAAGTGCTGATGGATTAAATGCTATGGTAAGTATGAAACTAAAGTATACTACGAGCATCGTTATTGTAAGTTTTATAGAAAAAGCTGTTCTTGTTTTTACCAGTTTTTGATAATCAGGATTTGCTTTTATCTTTTTTACGAGTTCTTGTGTCATCTTTTATCCTTTAAAAGTTGTAGTTTGCTATGAGTCTGTACTCATCCCAGCCTGCTGTTTGAGTTAAATTATCAGCAAAGTCCCTTGGAAAGTTTCCACGAAAACGTAGCTGTAGTTTTTTCACG
>DQSP01000009.1 GCA_015663215.1 Sulfurimonas sp. | reverse complement strand
TCTCATAACCGTACCATTTTTCACGTTTCCAAATACGTTGGTTTTTAAGATGATCATGAGAGTATGGAAACATTCTCATACATGAGAGCATATGAGTCATAGTAAGCTCAACAGCTGCTATAGTATTTGCAGTTGGTACATTCATAACAATGATACCTTGTTTAGAACATCCAGGAATATCTACATTATCAACACCAACACCAGCACGAACAACAGCTTTAAGGTTTGTTGCATTTGCTAAAAAAAGATCATCAACATCAGTTGAACTTCTTGTTATCGCTACATCAGCATTTGGAAGAATCTCAGTCTTTAGCTTATCTTTTGGCTCATCTGCTGCCATGATAAAATTAATATTTTCATCATCTTCTAACATTTTCAGTCCAGCTTCGTGGATATGGTCACACACTACAACTGTATATTTTTTCTTATTTGGCATTTAGTATTCCTCTTTATATGGCTTTATTATCGCCGAAATTTTATAATTTTTTAACACTTTTACTAAGTTTCGTAATTTATCAACATTTTGTGAATAAATAAATAAATCTATATCTGTTTTATCTTTCTTAAGATAATATTTAAGTTGATGATTTTTAAGTTCTTCTTTGAGACAAAACAATTGATATGGGTCTAAAAGTTTTGCGGACAACTTATATGTTATAGTTTTAGTTATTTTTTCTTCTAAGTCAACTTTTACATAGACTTCATTTACTGGATAAAAATAGCCTTTTCTTTGCGACTCTCCAAATTTATCTAACCATATTTTTTCTGGTTTTATTTGTACTGGCTTATCGCCTAAGGATAGAGGTTGGGTGTCTATATAAACTTCATTTGAGTTAATAGATACAAGAAAAAAGATGATAAAAATAGCTACTCCAACTGCTATGAGAGGAGTGAGCCATTTTAAAATCTTTTGCATTTACAAATTCTTAGTTGAATTTATCTTTGATTAAGTCACCTAAAGAGTGTGACTCATTATCATTAATCTCTTCAAGCATTGCTTGATTTTTAATGTAGTCTAATTTTTTAACAGACAAACGGATACGATCACGTTTAGTATCGATGTTAGCGATTGCAGCTTCTATTGTCTGACCTGCTTCTAACTCTTCTTTTACAAGTGGAGTTAAATCTTCATCACGAATAAGTGCATCAACACCATCTTCTAAAGATACAAATACACCAAAGTCTTTGATGTCACGGATAGTTCCAGTAACAACAGCATTTACTTTATGTGTAAGAGCAAATTTATCAATAGGAGACTCTAAAAGAGTTTTTCTATTTAAAGATATTTTTTGATCTTGTGCATTGATTTTAGCAATCTTCACTTCAATCTCATCACCAGAAGTTAAAACTTCTTTCGCTTTAGTGTTCTTATCCCAAGAGATATCTTGGTTATGTAACAGTCCCTCAACACCTGAGATGCGAACAAATGCACCAAAGTCAGCAAGTGACGTAATAGTTCCAGTAACAATGTCACCTTCATTATAGTTCTTTAAAAACTCATCAAATGGTTTTGGTAAAAGTTTCTTGAGTGAAACACGTAACTTGTGTGTAGTAGAATTGATTTCAATAACTTCAACATCAATCTCTTCACCAACAGTTAAATAATCATTAGGGTTCTTAACATTTTTATTCCAAGAAATCTCAGAAATATGTAAGAAACCTTCGATGTCATTACCAAGGTCAACAAATACACCGTATGCTTCAATATTTGAAACAGTTACAGTAATAGTATCACCTTCATCTAACTCAGACTCAACTTCAGCCCATGGGTCTGGAAGAACAGCTTTAATAGAAAGAGACAGATGACGCTTGTCTTTATCGTAAGAAATAGCCTTAACAGTTACAACATCACCTTCAGCATAAAGCTTAGATGGGTTAACTGGACCTTTGTAAGAAATCTCGTTGTAATGAACAAGACCATCAACACCACCAACATCTACGAACATTCCGTAAGAAGTAATTTTCTTGATTGTACCTTCAACGATAACATCTTCTGCCATTAGTTGATCAATGATTTCTTTCTTTTTCTTTCTCTCTTCATTAAAAAGTTTTCTACGAGAAACAATGATTGAGTTCTCAGCAGCATCAACTTTAACAACTTGAGCTTTAATCTTACGACCAACAACTTCATCAGTGTCTTTAAACGCTGCAAGTGAACGAGGCATGAAAAAAGAAACTGCATCAGCTTCTACTACATAACCACCACGGTTCTTCTTAGTAATAATACCTTCAATGATAGTATCTTCAAAATCATCTTTGTGTAGGTCAATAAACTCAATAGTTTTCTCTTGCTCTAAAACTTTCTTGTAAGAAATTTTAGGACGCTCATTATAGTAACCCATTTGCATTACTTTAATTTTGTCACCACAAGCGAACTTCAGTTCACCATTTTCATCACGGATTTCGTCAAGGTTTAAAATACCCTCTAACTTATCACCAACACCTACTAATGCTCTGTCTTCATCCATTTGGATTTCAACAATCTCACCTTCTACTATACGACTTGTCTCTTGTTTCTTTTCACTTTCTGCAAACATTGCTGCAAAATTTTCTTCATCTAATAATTCGTTATCGAACGCCATTATCTATCCTCTGTTACATAAAAATTGTCGTGATTATACCCAGTTTTAGATTATATAGCTATTAATTAAAAGTATTATACTTATTTAAGCAATCTTTTGTATCGCATTGATAACATTTTTAATTATCCAGTCAGGAGTTGAAGCACCTGCACTTAGTCCACAGAATTTTTTATCATTAAACCAAGACTTATCTAATTCAGTTTCATCTTCTATATGATAACTACTTGGGCAATTATCTTTAGCTATACTAAAAAGTTCTTTTGTATTTGAAGAGTTTTTCCCACCGATTACAATCATCACATCAGCATCTTTAGAGATTTTGTCTACTGCATCCTGATTTTCAAAAGTTGCATTACAGATAGTATTGAAAACTCTTACTTCTTTATATCTAGGTATAAGGTAAGTAGCTATTGCCATATAGTCTTCAACTTTTCTAGTTGTCTGTGCAACTAAAGCTATCTTCTCTTTGAGTTTTAGATTTTTAACTTCTTCTACTGAAGTAACAACCTGTGCACCATGTGTTGCATAAGACTTTACACCTTTTATCTCAGGGTGACTTTCATCCCCAAAGATAACTACATCATAACCATCTTCGCTCATCTCTTGAGCTATCTCTTGAGGTTTTGTCACATACGGACAAGTTGCATCTACTACATCTACACCTTTGGCTTTAAGTGCTGCAAGTTCATCTTTTACAATTCCATGAGTACGCACTATCGCTTTTTCACCTGACTTAAATGTAGTAAAGTCATCAACTAACCCCACTTTAAAATCTGTGTCAAGCCGTGCTATCTCTTTGGAGTTATGAATTAGTGGTCCATAAGTAGAAGCCTTTGAGTTTTCTTCTGCAATTTTAATCGCACGCTTTACACCAAAACAAAAACCATAATTTTCTGCTAATTCAATTTTCATGAAAGTTCTACCTTTGTAATCTTTTGTAATAATTCAAAAAAGTTTGGAAAAGAGGTGTTAATACACTCTAAATCTGTCACTTCCATGCCACATCTCAAACCAGCGATGATAAAACTCATAGCTATTCTATGGTCACCATCACTATCCACTCGACTAAATTTCAACTCACCGCCAACTATTTTATAACCATCTTTAAACTCATCTACTTCTATGTTTGAAGCACGAAGTCCTTCTACCACTGTAGAAATTCTATCTGACTCCTTGACGCGAAGTTCCTCTGCATTTTTAACAAGAGATTCACCTTGTGCACATGCCATTGCTATACTTAAAACAGGAAGTTCATCAATTAACCATGAGATATTATCATCAACCACTATACCGTGCAGTGGTGCATATTTTACAGATATATTTCCAATTGGCTCATACTTGTTGTCAGTAATTTCATAAGATATATCTGCACCCATTCGTTCTAGTGCTTTAAAAGCTTCTATACGAGTAGGATTAAGTGTTACTCCTTCTAGTACAATACTAGAGTTTGGTGTAATTGCTGCCGCCACTGCAAAGAAAAATGCAGATGATGGATCAGCTGGAACACGAATAGTTAAAGGGTTTAGCAGCTCTTTCATTGGGGTAATAGTAGTTTTTAAACCATCTACTTTGATGTCTGCACCCATTCCTTTTAACATTCTTTCAGTATGGTCACGAGAGAGTTCAGGCTCTGTATATGTACAAACGCCATCAGCACGGAGTGCTGCAAGAATCATACATGACTTTACTTGTGCAGAAGCAATTTTAGACTTATAATCAAATGCTTTGAGTGAAGCACCACGAATAGATAAAGGGGCTAAATCACCATCATTTCTACCATCAAGTTTAGCACCGATACTCAAAAGTGGTGTTGTAACACGTTTCATAGGGCGAGAACGAAGATATTTATCTCCAGTGAGAACAAAATGCCCATTTGTTGAACTTAAAAGTCCACAAAAAAGACGCATTCCAGTTCCAGAGTTTCCACAGTCGAGAACTTCAGAACTCTCCTGTATACCATCACTAGAAATTTTAATGATTTTACCATCATCTTCTACTTTTGCACCAAGATTTTTCACTATCTCAAGAGAGTTCATAGTATCTTCAGCTCGCAAAAAGTTCTCAATTGTACTCTCACCATTTGCAAGCATTGCAAACATTACACTACGGTGTGAAATAGACTTATCAGGTGCTATCTCACTAATGTTTAAAGAAAATTTTGTCGCACGAGATACAAGAACTTTACTCATTATCTAAGACCTATTCCTAGTTCAGACTTGAGGGATTCTAAGATACTATCCATCGTAGAAGTAATATCTTCTTCCTCTAGTGTTTTTTCATGAGACTGTAGTACAAAACGCAGGCTTAAACTCATATTCTCACCTAAGGCTTCATCACTATACTTATCAACAGGGTAAAAACGAATAAGGTTAGTAATAGCAGCATTTTCAATGACAGTTTTAACTTTCTCATAACTCATATCTTTTGGCATTATTAGACTTAAGTCTTTAAATGATGCTTGATACTTTGATGTTTGTTGTGCTATTTTTAAACCATACGGAATCTTAGCAAAATCAATTTCACACATAAAAGTCACATCTAAATCATAATCTTTTTCAACATTTGGATGAACACGGAAAAGTTCACCTATTACAGAACCATCAATTAAAAGTTCTGCTGATTGATAGTCATGTGAAAGAGAATGGCTCGTTTTATTTTCACGAAGCTCTACTGCACCAACGACATCAGATACTTTTTGTACGAAGTAAGCAAAGTCAACTTTAGAAGGTTTCCCCGCGTTTGCTAAGCTTTCACTCTCTTTATTGCCACTAAAAATAAATGCCATTGTATAAGACTCATCACGCTCTGGGGTAAATACTGAACCAATTTCAAAAAGTCTTACTGATGAGTAACCATTTTTTACATTGTTAGATGCTGATTTTAAAAGACCCGTTAAAAGTGTTGGTCTTAAAGTATCAAGTGTTTGCACAATTGGGTTAAGGAGTTCCAACTCATCTTTTGTTGTAGAAAAACCATACTTATTTAAAGTTTTTTTCTCATCAAAAACAAAATGGACTGCTTCATAAAAACCATTATTAGCACCACGGTGTCTAAATATTGAACGTTTTTTATACTCAAAATAGTTATCTTCTAAACGATTATCCTCTGTAAGAATAAATGGTTTAGATGGGATATTATCTATTCCAACCATACGTACTATCTCTTCAACTATATCTTGCTTATTGACAATGTCATGACGGAATTGAGGTACACTTATTACAAAATTATCTGTAGAAGATTTTGATATATTAAATCCAAGGTTTTTAAGGATTTTAGTCACTACAACTTTATCAATCACGGCACCAATTATCTCATCTATCTCTTGCTTTGTAATACTAACAACTTTTTCAGTATATGTATTTGTAAGCTCAATTCTTCCACTAAAAGTAGAAGACGAAGAATTTGACTCTATCAAATCAACACAGTATGCAAGTCCCGCCTTAAGTTCAGGCTCTGAACCACGTGAAGTTTTATAAAAGAAAGGACCTGATTCTATCTTTGACTCAGACATCTTTTTACTTATAACATCAGGTGGAATGTATGAAGCTTCAAGTAAGATAGTACCCTCTTCTTTTTTAGGTTTAGAGATCTCTTTTTGTACTATTCCAACAATAGAAGCAGTTTTCTTACCTTCAATAGTTGCATACCCATGCTCATCTTCGCTCAGTATAACCTGTGCTATTTTATCTTCTTCACCACTGCAGAAGAACTCATGATCATATGCTCTTAAGATTACACCTGTACTTTGTGTTACATAAAGAAGCATCTCTTCGACCTTACACTTACGTTCTTCTTCAATTTGTGCAAGTCTTAACTGTATTAAAGTTGGTACATTAAGATCTTTTAAAGAGAGTGCTTTATAACTAAGGTTTACATTTAAATCTTTTTCATGAGAGAGTCCAAAAACTCTACCAATACCGCGTTTGTCATCATTATCTGTAATTGTATATGATTTTATAGGTCTATCAAACGCAGCACTTAAATCACGAGCAACACCACGGATACTTAAACAATCCCCACGGTTAGCAGTAAGTTCAATCTCGATTAAGTCATCATTAAAAAATTCATTTGTGTTTACTTGATCGCCAAGTTTACACTCGCCCATACTCGCATCTATTTCTAAGATACCTTTGCCCATGTCAACAAGACCAAGTTCACTTGCCGCACAAATCATACCATCAGAATCAACACCACGAAGTTTTACGGGCTTTATTACTAAACCACTTGGCATTTGGGCACCAAGCACAGCAACAGCAACAGTAAGTCCTGCTCTAACATTTGCAGCACCACAAACAATCTGGCGAATTGAAGAACCAATGTCTACTTGACATACATTTAGTTTATCTGCATCAGGGTGTTTTTCACACTCTAAAACTTTAGCAAATACTATCTTGTCTGGTACACGGTACTCTTGTATTCTATCAACTTCTAAACCGATACTATTAAAAGTTTTTGCAATTTCCTCTGTAGATATGCCGCTTAGATCTATCCACTCATTTAACCAAGATCTAGTAACTATCATTGAAATTGCTCCAGTAATTTAATATCGCCTTCAAAAAGTGAACGAAGATCGCCAATTTGATGAATAAGCATCGCAAAACGCTCAACTCCGAGTCCAAAAGCATAACCACTTACATCTTTGTAGTTTACTGCTTCAAAAACATTTGGGTCGACTATTCCACAGCCTAGAACTTCTAACCAGCCAGTATGTGAACACACACGACAACCCTCACCCTTACAAAAGACACAGCTAATATCTACTTCAGCAGATGGTTCTGTAAAAGGGAAAAATGAAGGACGAAAACGCACCTCTACTTCCCCAAACATATACTTTAAAAAGTCTTCTAAAATAAACTTTAGGTTTGCAAAAGAGACAGTGCCTTCTTTGTCAACTAAAAGACCTTCAACTTGATGAAACATAGGAGTATGAGTCAAGTCATAATCACGACGAAAAACAGCACCTGGTGCAATCATTCTAATAGGTGGTTTTGTAGACATCATAGTTCTAATCTGAACTGGTGATGTATGTGTACGAAGCATCATCTCATCTTTAAAGTAAAATGTATCTTGCATATCACGTGCAGGGTGGTACTTTGGAAGGTTCAATGCTTCAAAGTTGTTGAAATCATCTTCAACAATCTGACCTGTTTTTACAGCAAAGTTCATAGAAGAGAAGTACTCTACGATTCTGTCCATAGTTTCCATCACAGGATGCAAGGCACCAGCTTGTGAGCTTGTCGAGAACATAGAAACATCTATAGCTTCAGCTTTCATAGCAACTCTCAGTGCCTCTGTTTGTAGTGTAATCTTTTTTGCAGTAAACTCATTCATAAGAGAAGCTTTATGAGTATTTAACTCTTTTGCTAATTTCCCTTTTTCCTGACCCGAAAGGTCTTTCATCTTTGCAAATTCTGCGCTCAAAACGCCTTTTTTACCAAACACACTAATGCGAATCTCTTCGAGAGTTTCAACACTTGTCGCTTCGTTTATTTTATCGTACCACTCTTTCAATATAGAGTCTCCATGCATGTATAATTTTAAAGGATTATATTTAATTTTTACTAATAAAGAGCTTCATTTACGATAATTTGTGTTACAATAAGTCATACTTAAACTTAAGGAATTAAATAAAATGTGTCTATTTTGTAAAATAATAAATAAAGAAATCCCCTCAAATGTAATTGCCCAAAATGATGATTTTTTAGCTTTTCATGACATAAATCCAAAAGCACCTGTTCATATTTTAGCTATACCGAAAAAACATGTTGATAGTTTTATAGAAGTAAGTCCTGAGACTATGGCAGGAATGACTAGCTTTATTCAAGAGATCGCAAAAAGTGTTAAAATAGATAAAACGGGTTATAGAGTCATTACAAATATTGGGGATAATGGGGGTCAAGAGGTAAAACACTTACACTTTCACATACTCGGTGGTACAAAACTAAAGTGGGGTCATTTTAGCGATAGCGACCCTAAAAACAACCTCTAAGAGGTCTGCTTTTTAGCTAGGACAAGACTCGATAGTACCCATGTCTATTTGAGTTCCTTGTCCTGAAATAACTTTCTCATTTTCAGAAATCATTTTACCATTATGTGTAATAGTATAAGATATAGCAGTAGTATCACGAATAGTATTAATGGTTGAACAATATGTCTCAATAGAAGCCATTACCCATCTCTTAGCCATTGTATCATCTGCATCTGAATTAAAGTTATATGTTAAGTGAAGAGTAGTAAATTTAGCTGGATGTGGCTCGGCACGAACAACTTCCCCATCTACTACTAAATCAGTTACAGTTTTACCTTGATTTTTAGGGATCATTATTAAATCTGTTGCACTACAAGTGATAATACCTGATAAGAAGTACTCAATCGGTGAGATTGTAGGACAATCAATAATAAAACTACTATTAGCAGTTTTCGCCTCAAATTTCATCGCGTCTTTATGTGTTATAGTTATTTTCATCTCTTAATTTCCTTTAAGATAGTTTTTAAAGTATTCTAATTGTTCTTTTGTTTTTATAGTTGCTGTTCCACCCTCGGATGTTCTTGCGTTCATAGAGTGGCGAAGACCAAGGTACTCCATCACATCTTCGTTTATACGAGCATCTATTTCTTTGAGGTATTTAAAATCCATCTTTGAGAGATCAACATTTATCTCTTCACCTTTGGCAACTGCACGGCCTGTGATGAAGTGAGCTTCACGAAATGGTATGTCGCATTTTTCAACTAAATAGTCAGCTAAATCAGTAGCAGAGAGATGCCCAACTGCACATGCTGATTCCATATTATGAGATTTAACTTCCATTGTTTTTATAGCTTCTTTTAGAATCTCTAAAGATATAGTAGCTGTCTCAACTGAGTCAAAAACACCCTCTTTATCTTCTTGAGTATCTTTGTTGTATGCGAGTGGAAGACCTTTCATCACCGTTAGAAGACCCATAAGTGAACCATAAACGCGACCCGTTTTTCCACGAAGCAATTCTGGTACATCAGGGTTTTTCTTTTGTGGCATTATAGAACTACCCGTTGAGTACTCATCGCTGAGTTCAACAAAACCAAACTCATAAGAAGACCACATAACAAGTTCTTCACTTAAACGCGAGATATGCATCATCATCGTTGCTATATTAAAAAGAATCTCTAAAGCAAAATCTCTATCACTTACCGTGTCTAAACAGTTTACACTCACAGAATCAAACCCTAAAAGTTCAGCAGTCATTCCACGGTCAACATTATGTGGTGTTCCAGCTAGTGCTGCACAACCTAGAGGAGAGATATTGTTGCGTTTATATGAGTCTTCAAAACGAGCGATGTCGCGTTTAAACATAGAAAGATATGCACCTAAATGAAATGCAAAGTTAATTGGCTGCGCATGTTGGAGGTGTGTCATACCAGGGATAAGAGTCTCAGTATGTTTATCTGCAACAACTAGAACTTCTTGCATCAGTAGCTTTAAACCTTTGACAATCTCTAAGTTTTTACGAAGAACATAACGTCTAAAATCAACCGCTACTTGGTCATTACGACTACGAGCAGTATGGAGTTTTTTACCAGCATCACCAATGATAGCCGTTAATCGCTTCTCAATTCCCATATGTAAATCTTCATCACTTATATTCCACTCAAATTCATCATTTTCAATTTCTGTTTTTACTTGGTTTAAACCTTCAGTAACTAAGATGAGTTCTTCGGTATTGAGTATGCCCTGTTTTGCAAGCATTGCCGCATGGGCTAAGGAGCCCTCAATATCTTCACGATAAAGTTTTCTATCATACATTATAGAAGCATTAAATTTATCTAACAGACTTGAAGCAGTCGCACTAAAGCGACCTGACCACATTTTATCCATATTAAGATCTCCGATTTTTAAAAGTTTGGTATTTTAGCAAAATAAGGTGATTTTACAAAGTATTAGGGGGAAATAAAGCAGAGACTCTGCTTTATTGTAAAAAGGTATTGGTTTAAGACTTAATTACAGGCTGGTACATTACCACTGTCTTTAGCATATTCAACAAGAAATTGTTTTAAGTGTTTAGATTTTTTAGAGTATTTTTTACTTTTAAAATATTTATGTGATTTTTTTGCTTTTTTATTTTTTAAATGTAATTGGGCTAAAGGTTTACCCTTTTTCTTCATCCATTTTTTCCACTTTTTCATCTTGTATTTAGATACAAAACTCTGTCCAGCATCATGACATTTTATACATTTCTTAACAAAGATTCTTTGCCCTTTATAAAGAGCTGCATTTGCAGTAGTGAGTGAAAATATAGTTAGAGATAAAAGAATTAATACAAATTTAGTCATAGGCCACCTTTGAAAATTATAGAACTATATTACATTAGAAATTATTATAAATTGCTTATATTTAGAAAATATCACTTATAAATATCAAACTCTTTACAATATCTTTATAATTGATACTTTTTATTGAGATTTTCTTCTAGATCCCATAAAGATTTTTCTTTTAAATCTTTTACTATGCTCTGCGTACACTCAACATCATCCGGCCATTCTCTAGTAAAACCATCAATGCTAGACTTGTTAGTTGCATCAATTCCTACCATAAGCCCTGAGATGAAAATATCTCTCACAGCATCCATATTATTTGTTACTCTCCAAATAAGCATATAAGAGTTAAAAATATCATTGGCAGTTTCATCTACAAAAACAACTATGCGAATATGAGGGCTCAATGTAACTAATGCATCAAAGTAAATCTTTGCATTTTTACTCTTTTTAAGACTAATAACTGTGATGGGGTTATTTGTACGTATCATATACTGATGCAAATCAACTACATCAGGAATAAGTTCTTTTACTTTCAAAAGTAGTTCGTTATCACCTAAAATACTCGGTGCTTCCACTACTTTTGCAGATGTTGCATCAACACCTAATTTCCCACCAACAAGAGTCTCAGGAGATGAGTGATCTAGTGCATCTAAAATACCTTCAGTGATAAACATAGACTTAGGAGTAAAACGGTTTAGTACATAAGTAGCAAAAGCCTCATAGTTTTGTAGACGAGGAGCTTTTTCATCTACAAAGATAGCATGTTTTACAAAACTCATCTGTCCAGCACCCCAAAAAGCATGCATAAACTGTTTTGCATGCCCTTTGTAAAGTGGTTGCATTTTTGCAAGTATAAGATTATGAAAACCTGCATTTTCTGGCATATGGTAGTCAAGTAAATCAGGAACAGTAGTTTTTAAAAGAGGAAAAAATATCTTTCCTGTAGCAAATCCCATGTACTTATCTTCTAAAGGTGGTTTTCCAACAACTGTTGCTAAAAATGTCGGCTCTTTTTTCATACTTATGCAGGTGACTTCCATCACAGGATATGGCTCTTCTAAAGTATAGTAACCTGTATGATCACCAAAAGGTCCTTCTATTTTCATCACATCAGTATCTACCCAACCTTCGATTACATAATCAACATCCTTAGGAATATACAAATCATTCGTTAGAGATTTAACAAGTTGGGCAGGTTTTTTAGTGATAAGACCGTACATAAGTAACTCATTTACACCATAAGGAAGAGGAGCAGTTGCACACCAAGTGTAAAGAGGATTCCCACCAATAGCTACAGTTACAGGCATTTTCTTCCCTGCTTTTTGATACTGATCAAAAAAGTGTGAACTATCTTTATGAATCTGCCAATGCATGCCTAAATGATTTTTATCATAGACTTGAAGTCTATACATTCCAAGATTTACAAGCTCTCCATCAAAACTCTGAGTATACACTTGCCCCATAGTTATAAAAGGACCACCATCTTGTTCCCATGTTGTCAAAACTGGTAAATCATAAAGATTTATTTCATCTTCAAAGTATTGAACTTCTTGACAAGCACCCTCACCTTTTAAGCGTTTTGGAAAAATATTTT
>DQSP01000162.1 GCA_015663215.1 Sulfurimonas sp. | reverse complement strand
TGAAATTCAAGATGTTATGCTAGACCAAGGTGGTGATGACTACTCAGGTACTGTAGTAGATACAGCACAAGATATACGTTTTTATCTTAGATACAGATACTAAGATAAAACACATTAAGTTCTCACACAAGTGAGAGCTTAAACTCTTCTCAAAACTTTAAACTTGTAAACGTAGAAGCTCTTCTTGAACTTTAGCTACATGCTCTTTTACACGAACCTTTTCAAAAACAGCTTTTACAATTCCCTCAGGATTTATTATAAAAGTACTACGAACAATTCCCATATACTCTTTACCATAGTTTTTCTTCATCTGCCAAACACCATACTCTTGCATCATCTCAGTTGACTCATCACTTAGTAGTGTTATGCCAAGGTTTTGTTTTTCTATAAAGTTACGGTGTTTTTTAGTAGTGTCAGCACTGACTCCGAGTATAACTGCGTTTAAGTCACTAAAATCAGGTGCTGCTTCTGTAAACTCACAAGCTTCAGTTGTACAACCGGGTGTATTGTCACGAGGATAGAAGTATAAAACTACCCACTTTCCCTTTAGGTCACGAGAGCATATCTCTATATCATCTTGATTTGGGAGACAAAACTCCGGTGCTTTTTCATCAATTTTAATCATTATATTTTTCCTTTAAAATTCTAATATACAAATAACAGTAAATATACCCAAATACCACTAAAAGAGGTAAACACAATAGCTAAAAAAGATTTCAATGCTAGAACTTTATGTGTGCGAGATGCACGTCCTGGAAGGTTTCCTTTTTTGTACTGAGAGTTACCATGAAAGATAGTGATACCCCAGTAAAAGAGCATAACAACTGCGATGAGAATATGCACAAGAAGTACTATGAGAGCATAAGTGTAAGGAACTCCGCTACCTTCCATAAAAGCATCAAAGCCACCACCAACACGAACACCAACTTCAAAGTATCCAACTACTATGAGTGCTACAACAAAAATGATATTTTGCACTATCATATGTGTTTTAAACATATGTTTTTTCGCTAACATTATCGCTCCAT
Organism: Sulfurimonas sp.; assembly: GCA_015663215.1. Taxonomy (GTDB): domain Bacteria; phylum Campylobacterota; class Campylobacteria; order Campylobacterales; family Sulfurimonadaceae; genus Sulfurimonas. Next base: position 7,773 of record DQSP01000162.1, on the reverse strand, counting down.
AAACAAGAACAGGTAGTAGTGCTACAAGTAGTGTCACAAAGTCCATAAAAAACGGTGCTTTTGTTCCTAAAAATCCAACTTTAAACATATAATCCATTAGTCATTCCTCTTTTTTTTGATGGTGTAGTATATCCCAACTATAATAACTAGTCCAGCTAATACAAAAATAGTTATCTCTTGTAAGTAAGTATTAATAAGTGCTTGATTCTCGCCTATAAAGTACCCTAAAAGAGTAAGTACCAATGCCCAAAGTCCTGCACCTAAACCTGTAAATAGTGAAAACTCTACCAAGTTCATACGAGCTAAACCAGCAGGGATAGAGATGAGTTGTCGAATGCCTGGAATAAGTCTTCCTGTAAAAGTAGAAATATGCCCATGCTTTGTAAAAAATAGCTCCATTTTCACAAGAGCCTCTTCTTTTACAAAAAAGTACTTGCCATATTTTATAAGTATCTTTCTTCCAAGAGTCAAAGCAAGATAGTAATTAACAAATGCACCAACCATAGAGCCACCTAGAGCACTTAGTATTATCATAGCAATACTCATCTCACCCTGACTCGCTAAATACCCAGCAGGAACAAGAACTATCTCACTCGGAAAAGGGATGAAACTACTCTCAATAGCCATCATAAGGAAGATACCAAGATACCCCCAATCAAAAATCAAATCTACTAATGTTTGTGCTAATTCATGTAACATTTATACTACTTCCTCTACTGCGTTTATCATTTTTTTTGCCACATCTTTACTGGAAAACTGAAGTAACTTTTTACTTCTCTTCTCTAAGTCTGAGCTTTGGAGAACTTTATCTAAAGAAGTTGCTAGTTGCTCGCCTTCTAACTCACACCAACCCATCTCATCATCAACTATAAACTTTGCATTATAGTACTGATGATTAGATGCGGCATAGGGATAGGGAACATACAGAGCAGGACAGCCATTTGTTGTTAGTTCCCACAGAGTACTTGCTCCTGCACGACTCACAGCCAAGTCAGCTTTTGCTATAAGACTTGCTAACTCTTTTGTAAAAGTATAAAGCTCTACTACTGCACCTAAATTCTCATAGGCACTCTTAACTCTAAGAAAGTCAGTCTCGCCCGTTTGATGGATGATATGTATACCCATCTTTTGTAGCTTTAGTGCATGTGAGAGTGCTAAGTCATTGATAGCTTTTGCACCATGACTTCCACCTAAAAAGATGATAGTATTTAACTCTTTTCTTACTCTTTTAGTCTGAGAAAAAATCTCTTTTACAGGATAACCTTTTAAAGAAGAGTCCTCGTCATAAGCAGATATAAAACTTTTTGCAAAAGGCTTGAGTAATTTGTTCAACCTTCCATACACTGCATTTTGTTCGTGAATAAAAAGGGGAATCCCAGAAGAAAGACTAGCAAATGCAGCAGGTGCTGCAGAAAACCCACCCACACTATAAACTGCATCTATTTTTTCCTCTTTAAGAACACTTCTCGCTTTTAAAAATGCTTTAAAAACTCTCCATAAAGCCTTGAGTTTTCCTAAACCTTTCTGGTTTACAACACCAGTTGTAGGAAAAAAATGCACTGTTTTAAATGCAGAAGAGTCTTTAAAGTACTTTTGATCTTGTCCATGAGTCGAACCTATAAAAATAGCCTCATGTCCTGCATTTGTTGCAGCTTCAAGCAGTGCCTCTGCTATCATCAGATGCCCACCTGTTCCACCACCTGTTATACATAGTTTCACTCTTTCTCCATTGTATATATCTTGTCCATATTTACTTTGTTTGAAGCCATGAGCACCATACCTACAGCAAATGCAGAACCAAGCATAACAGAACCCCCATAAGAGAGAAAAGGCACACTTATACCTTTAATAGGGGTAATTCCACTGATACCATAAGCATTTACCAAAAATGCAAATGAGAGAATAAGCCCTATACCTATACTAAAAAGATAAACACTTTTGTCCTCTGCACGGTTTGCGATTTTAAATATTCGCTGTAGCATCCACATAAAAATAAATACAACAAAAACGACCCCAATAAAGCCAAACTCTTCTGCTAAACCTGCTAAGATAAAGTCCGTATGAACTTCTGAGAGGAAGCCGAGTTTAAAAGTACCGTTTCCTATGCCTACACCAAAGATACCGCCATTGTTGATGGCGTTTAAAGAGTGTCCTATCTGATAAGGCTCAACCTCAACAGGCACTCTTAGTTTATCTGCTAAACTCTCAGGAAGTATTTCTAAAACGGAGTTTTGCGCTAGTGCCCACCATGATTTTATGCGCAATATTCTATGTTCAGCTGTAAAAATAAAGATAAGCACTGCAGTAAAGATACCCCCTAATATACTAAGAAAAAAGCGGAAACTACTCCCTGCAAAGATAAGCATAAAAAGAAGAGTCAGACCCAAAACAACGACCTGCCCTAAGTCCTTTTGTAAAAATGCGATGATAAACATCGCTCCTAAAAAGATAACACCATAAGGAATGAAACGCTTAAACTCATTTGTGATTCCCATACCATCATGATGCCCTAGTTTACGAGAAAAGCTCCATGCAAGAAAATAGACAAATCCAACTTTAAAAAACTCTACTGGTGCTAAAGAAAACCCTGCTATCTTTATCCAGCGTTTTGCACCACCGACGGCTGAGACTAAAGATTCTGGAAGAAAAGGCATAGCTATCATAAGAGTTAAAGAGCCAAAAAAGAGTATAAATCCTATGGGTGTAAGCCATTTGTCAGGGTCCATCTGAGAGAGTGTAAAGATGATACTAATCCCTAAAATAGCAAAAAAAGTTTGGCGAAGTGCAAAGTGGAACTCATTTACATTAAAGAGTAGTGTTGTATATGAAGCCAAAGTGTATGAAAGTATCACACTTGTAACGATTAATATACTAACAAGAGTAAAAAGTTTTTTATCTGCACCCATCTTTTTACTTTATTTTGTTTATTTTTAAAACGAACTCAACCTCTGGCTGAGATATATGAAGTTCTTTAGATATAGTTTCAATTGATACACCCTGCTTAAAGAGAGAGAGTATCTTTTCATCATCATTTCCATGAACTGAAGTAGGAATACTTATCTGTTTTACACCACTCTCTAAGTGAGCTATACGGTTTGCTATTTCTGCATCAATGGCGTTTAAATTATCTTGAAGTTGTTTGAGTCCTAAGCTTAAAGGCTGCACCATATCGTAAACACTGCGTTCTATCTCTTCATAGATAGACTCATCATTCATTCGCTGTGAGTTCTCTTTTATGCTACTCTGTGTCTCTGTTAGATTCTTTTTAAGATAAAAAAGTTCACGATTCATCTCTTCCACAACAGAAGCAACAGAGCGAATGTTCTTTGTATAACTCGCATCTTTTGCATAGACATAATAAAGCAAATAAAGGATGATTCCAGCCATAGCAACAACTATGTACTCTATGTTAAATTGTAAGTATTGCATTATCTCTTCTCTCTTGATTCTCGGATTAAGACTCTTTCTCTTGCTGTCATGTAGGCATTCCACTCTTTTTCATCTCTATCGTGCATCTTAATTATTTTTGCTAAGGTGCTGCTTTGTGCTTCAAAGAACACACCAACATCATGCTTAGGATATATAGGCATCTCTATGCGACCATAGTAAAGTGTTTTTTCTTGTAAAATCTCATCTTCCATCTTAAAATACTCAAAGCCTATAGACTCAATGGCAGATGCACAAACAAGTGAAACACGAGAAGGCACCTCGTCTTTTAAAAACATCTCAAGCGAGTCTATCTTTCTATGTAACTCAACTACTAGTTCTAAAAGTATAGGGTCTGTTTCTCGTGTGTCCCCTTTTGCTTTTGCAAGTTTTAGCCACTGACTTATAGGGTCTTCATCTGACTCACTTAACTGCTGATACTCTCTCTCATATACTTCTTTGTTTAAAGAAGCTTCACTAAAACAGATGCTAATGGGAGCTTTTACTAAACGCGGTGTACTCATGATACAATCCTATCTAAAACAATTAAAATAAAAAATGCAATACCTAAATAACCATTGACGGTGAAAAAAGCACGATCTATTTGAGTAAAATCACGACGCACTAGTTTTTGCTCATAGCCAAGCACAACTCCACTTCCAAACGCGGCCACAAATGCAAAAAATCCAAGTCCTGCCGACCAAACAAACAGAATCCAAAAAAGAACACTCAAGGCATGAAAAATAGCTGAGATAAATAGAGTCGCGTTTGAGCCATAGATACTAGGAATAGAATGCAGACCTTTTTCTTTATCGAAGTCCATATCTTGAAGTGAGTAGAGTAAATCAAAACCAGCTACCCAGAAAATAACACCAAGGCTTAAAAGAACTGACCAAAGAGTTATAGTGTCACTCACAGCTACTACCCCTGCAATAGGTGCTAAACCAAGAGAAATCCCTAAGACAATGTGAGCTAAAGAAGAAAACCGTTTAAAATAAGAGTAAGACCCAAGTACTAAAAGAATAGGAATACTCAGTGCAAACGCGAGAGAATTTATCATATATGCTACTGCGATAAAGATGAAAAAGTTAACCGTGATAAATATCAAAATACTCGTAGTATCTAAACGCCCATCTACATTTGGTCTATCTTGTGTTCTAGGATTTGCTGCATCTACATCACGATCAGCATAACGGTTCACACCCATAGCAAAGTTACGAGCTGAGAGTGCTGCTAAAACTCCCATAAATAGAAGCCAAAAACCAAACCAACCATCAGCTGCTACAACCATAGCGATAAAGATAAAAGGGAGAGAGAAAATAGAGTGTTTAAACATCACTAACTCGTTAAAATCTTTCACTTTTTGTATAACTCTTTGCAATATTTTACCCTTTTTTATAATTATTAGTTATTTTATCTAAAAGAGCTTTAAAATGATATAATTTCACTATGAATCAACTAGCAATCATTGGACCAACTGCCTCAGGAAAGAGTGATTTGGCTATAAAAATCGCTCTTAAAACTAATGCTTATATACTCTCCATAGACTCTCTTAGCATTTATAAAGAGATAGATGTAGTCTCCGCAAAACCTTCAAAAGAAGAACTAGAAACTGTAAAGCATTTTGGTATAAATGTTTTAGATCCTGATGCATACTTTAGTGTCGACATCTTTATCTCACTCTATAAAGATGTGGTGAAACAATGTAAAGAAGATGGTAAAAACTTAATAATAGTTGGTGGCACCTCTTTTTATTTGAAGTCTTTGATGCAAGGACTCTCTAGTTTGCCAGAGATAACACAAGAAATAAAAAGTAAAGTTAGTAAACTTTTAAAAGATTTACCTGCATCCTATAAACTTCTACTTCAAAAAGATGCTTTGTATATGAAAAATATAGATAAAAATGACAGTTACAGAATCGAGAAAGCTCTACTTATCTATGAAGCATCAGGACTTACACCAACTGAGTGGTTTGTCAAAAATCCACCTCAACCTGTTATAGAAAAAATGCCGATTTATAACATAGATGTTTCTCGTGAACTTATTCGCCAAAGAATCCAAAAACGCAGTGAAAAAATGCTAGAGATGGGTCTGATAGATGAAGTGTGTGCTTTAGAACATAAGTACTCGCGTTTGCCTCATGCGATGAAAAGTATTGGGATTGTTGAAGTTTTGGATTTTTTAGATGGAAAAATTGAGAAGAGCGAGATGCTTGAGCTTATATCTATTCACACAGCCCAACTCGCTAAACGCCAACAAACCTTTAATAAAACACAGTTTGAAGGGCTTGTAAGTGCTCCCTTAGAGGAAATAGAAGAGGTTATCCTCTCCCAGTAACCTCTAGTAAGTGGTAACCAAACTGAGTTTTAACTGGTCCGTACACAACACCAACATCAGCATTAAAGACCACTTTATCAAACTCAGGAACCATCTGTCCTGGTCCAAATTTACCTAAATCACCACCTTGTGCTGATGAAGGACAAGTTGAGTTTGTTTTTGCAGCATCACCAAAGTCTATGCCACCCTCTATCTCTGCTTTTAATTGACTACATTTTTCTTCACTATCTACGAGTATATGTCTTGCTGTTGCCCATGCCATTTTAATTCCTTAAATATTATTTTTGCAATTATACACTAGAGTTAATATAAACTATCTTGTGTATCATTACGCAATATTAAAAAAGGATTAAATAATGATAAAAATCATAACAGCACTAACACTAGCACTTCTCATCTCAGCATGTGGTGCAAAAGAAGAAGTAGCTCAAAATGTTGAAGCAAAGCTAATAGTAGGTGCGAGTCTTAGTGGTTTAACACTTCAAGATCAGTTTGAAAAAGAGCATACACTTAAAGGTACTACGACTAAAGTGATTTTCGCTTTTGATAAAGCATCTGCACATACTTGTAATGACTTTTTCGTAACACAATCAGCTACTTATTTACAAGATAACAATGCTGAATTCATCGCAGATGTAAGTGCAGCCCCTTCAATCATCAAAAGTCTTTTTATACTTCCAGGACTTAAAGATTTTAAACACACTGTTTTACTTTTAAATGACAAAGCAGTAGCTGCTCCATTTAGAAAAGATATGAATGTTGAGAAAATCGTTGTTGCTTACATTACAGATGGAGCTATTGTTAAAATAACAACTATCAGTACAGACAAAGAACTTCAGGAAATCATCGAAGCTAAGTAGTCTTTCCTTGAATTAAAGCTCCTTTAATCATAAAAGGAGGATAATTAATAGTAAGCTGCTTATCTTACTATTAAACTATCAAGGAATAATAAAATGAGTAAACACAAAGTAAAAATAGAGAAACTGTACGAACATCCACTCTCAGGAAATATAGACACAACAAAGTTAATTCATGCACTTGAACATTATGGTGCGAAAGTAGATATGAATAAGCAGCATCGTGCAATAATTCACCTTAATGGAAAAGAGCACTCTTTAACTCTTTCACATAGAAATGAGTTATCAAAAGATGCTATCGTAAAACTACGACATTTTCTCGAAGAAGTCGGGCTGACAAGAGATAAACTTTAGCTTACAACTCTAACAACACGGTATCTCTCCGTGTTGATTCAAACTTTCGACACCCACTCTCAAATGCAGCACTTTCACCCACTAAGATACACTTATGTTTTGCACGAGTAATAGCTGTATAGATGAGTTTAGTATTATGCATTATAAAATGTGTAAAAGTCATAGGAATTACGACTATATCATACTCCATTCCTTGAACTTTATGGATAGTCAAAGCATAAGAGAGCATCAAGTGAGATTTTAGTTCTTCATACTCATAAACCACTACCACATCTTCATTTGGAAAGAAAACGAACAACTGTTCATCATCCTCTTCTATCTTAAAAAGAAGTCCACTCATACCATTGAAAATACGACGCTGATTTGAGTCCTCACCCATCTTAAAACCATCACCACTCCAGCTGGTCATATTTTCATTTTTAGTATGAACAACTTTATCCATCAAACGAAACTCTAAACCTCCGCGTTTGACACATTTTTTAGGGTTTGGGTTAAAGTACTCTTGTAAAACCTTGTTTAGATTTGTACTTCCAAGTATGCCACCTTTCATAGGAGTGATAACTTGAAAGTAGTTGAGGTACTCTTTTATCTGCTTGTTTTGCAAGCGATATCTTGCTTTTTTGAGTGAATCTACTACGCGATGTACTATCTCAATTACGATTTGCTGAGAGTTTTCATCTCTTAAGTTTTTAAGTTCATCTGTTGAGAGTTGATTTTTTAAAGCATAGTAGTTTTGTATAGTTATGTCCACAAACTCGAAATCTTCATAAGTCGCTCTATATTCAGGTACAACTCCCTT
>DQSP01000296.1 GCA_015663215.1 Sulfurimonas sp. | reverse complement strand
CTTTTAAATTCTCTTCTTCTAATTCTGTTATATGCTCTACTCTTTTCATAAATGTATTTTAGCTTATTTTGAATTTAATTATGGATAGATACTTAGCCATCTAAAGTTCCTACTCGTGCAATGGCTATATCATCTTGTACTGCATTTTTTGCTTGTGCATATTTTTGAGCTTCATCCCTTAATCTTGTTTTATCTCTTTTCGACAAAGATTTATCAGCTCTTACAATATTATCATTAACATATTCAACCCCATTATGAGTAGGAATAGGTGGCACATCTTTAAAAGCATCTTTAGCATCTAATTCAACTTGTTTTTTCAAAGGGAAGTTCCGTGTCACGCGTATTCCTGTTGAAATATGTCCAGAACGCATCCCACTATAAGGCTTGTCTGAAGGGTGCATTACCAAACTTTTAGGAGCATCCATCAACTTCTTCAAAAACTTCCCAATCTCTCCAAAAATCTCTTCTATAAAATCAAATATTTTAATAAAAATGGCACTAATACCATTTTTTAGTTTGTTTAAAATAGCTTTTAAATCTTTCATATATTTAGCAATTCGTGAAGCAAACAGAGCTTCACCAATACCTACTGCTGAAAGAAGTGCCGAGATAATGGTAAAGATAATACCTGCGATAATAGTAGGAATTACATACCCAGCTGTAGTTCCTGCCATCTCTGCTAAAAAGTTTGGTGTCATTAAGAGTATAATACTTCCAAGTGTCACAGCCAATCTTTCTACTACTGCTGTTCTTCCCATTAACTCCAAAAGTGCTGATAAGCCTTTTGAGGCTTCATTACTTGCATCTTTAAGTGCTTCAAATATCTCATTGGCTATTTTAGCTATCTCTCCACTATTTAACTCGCCCAAGGCTTCTAGGGCTTTCATCATGCCATCTGCACTGCCTGTGGCTAAAGCTTTTAGGAAATCCATAACACTGTCTAAGTAGGTAACTACTGCATTAAACCCATTTGAAATTCCTTCTATGGCATCATCTGTTGTTCCATATGCCATATTAAATAAAAGTATCCATCCCTCAACTGGTACTTCTAGTGCATTCGCAACAATATTGTCACCAAAGTTAACCTCTGTATCAAGTGGTCCAGTGTTAGCTTTTTCTACCAAATATGACCCTATGGCATCACCTGCATCCTCTATGGCTCCACCTAAACTCTTCCAAAATCCTATCTCATCTTTTTTCCATGCTTCAAATCCCTTTAATCCTCCTGCTTGATATGCATGAGGTACACTAGACCAACCCTCTACCCTCCAAACTTTTGTCCATGGTTGAAATGAGTTTTCAATGTCTACATAAAAATTATCTATCTTTTTATATATTTTCTTTTGTTCTGAATTTATCTCTTTGATGGTCATTGCTGTAGTTTCTACCAACTCCACTTCTATCTTTGTAGGTGGGAAAAATGACGGCTCATACTTGTAACTTGTTGTTCCCATCATCTTCAAAGGTGTTACCTCTTCTGAACTTAGGGATATTTTACTTATGACCTCTTCATCATCTACATGTAAATTATGTTTTATTCCCCAAACAGGAGTAGCATACTCATTGTCATACACTACCATAGCTGTTACTTCACAACTGGCACAAATAGTTTTAGCATTTGAATTTTCTTCATAACTTGCTTTATCTGTACTGTTTGCTACTGACGAGGGAGATGGTTTATTGTCAATACTTGGTCTACTTACTTCACTCATTATGCTTCATCTCCTATATTATAGTGTGTGGTAAAGGTCTCTTTATATTTTTCAAACTTCTTAGTAGAAGAGAGACTACTTTGTAGTATTTCGCTAAGGACTCCTGAACTATCATTCTTTTCATAATCTTCCCCATAAAATACCTCCCATGCAAACAGTTGAAAGTGTTGGTTATATTTATCTAAACCATAAGCTTTCATTTTCACTGTTCGCTCTTTAGCAATCTGTTCTAACATATCTAGGCTATATGCATGTAGCTCATTGGGATAAATTTCTTTTAATGATTTTGCCATTTTAAAATAGCTTCTTTGCTCTTCATAACTTTCTAGCTTTTCTATATGTAAAGGAGTCAACTGTCGCAATTCATTTTTATTATAATTCTCTATATCTTTTAAACCCTTACCCTCAAATATTTTTAGATTTGTAGTATCCCGTTCATCTTCTGCAAATAAAGCAACAAAGGGTGAAAGAAACTCTTCTTTTTCATTCTCTTCCAATGCTTCTAAAAAACTTGGTAAAACTCTTGGGTCATAAAATGCTACATAAACATTTTCTTTTTTTTCATTCTCTTGCATTTCATAGATAACATGACTTTTAAGATGTTCGGAAAGTGCTTCTATTTCTACATATGAATAAGTAAACAACAAAGTGTGCTTACCATAATATTCTGTTATCAACTTCTCAACTATCTCTTTTGTTACATTACTTAGCTGTATAAGATAAGGAGAAAGTTTTAGAACTTCAAGAGAAGCTCTATCTTCATCAAAAAGCATTCTAGCAAAGTCATCATGCATCCACAAAGTTTGAGAAAGCTTCTCTATACCTATTCCATCTGCTATAAGATAAAAGTATGGTTGCTTTTCTTCTTTATTTAAAATTATTTTATTTTGAATTGTTTCTAACTTCATTACTCTTCCTCTTTTTTCGCACAAGGTTTGCATAAAGGTTTACCTTCGTTAAATCGCATATTTAAAACTTCAACACTATCAGGACTCCCACCACTAACATCCAAACTCCCCATAATAGTAACCTTCCCCTTAAGCGTAATATTCCCACCATCAATAATAATCGTCCCACCAGGACCTTTAAAAATAACTTTTTCATTTCCAG
>DQSP01000289.1 GCA_015663215.1 Sulfurimonas sp. | reverse complement strand
TAATATCCTCTCTTTTTTTCAAGTAATAGTAGATAAAGATAGAGAAATATATAAGTATGAATCCTTAGTCCGTCTTATAGAAAAAGATGGTTCTGTTATGGCACCTTTTTTCTTTTTAGATGTGGCTAAACAAGGAAAGTACTATACTCAAATATCTTCTATCGTTTTAGAAAATTCGTTTAAAGCATTAGAAAAAGTAGAAGCAGATATTTCCATAAATCTTTCAGCCATTGACATGGAAAATGAAAGTATAAGAGAAGAAATATATACACTCTTGCACAACAGTGGAGAGAAAGCCAAAAGAGTTACTTTTGAACTTTTAGAAGATGAAGAGATGAAGGACTTCGAGGTTATTAAGGCATTTATTGTCAAGGTTAAGTCTTATGGTGTAAAAATAGCAATAGATGATTTTGGTTCAGGGTACTCTAACTATGAGAGATTGCTTGATTTTCAACCAGATATAATTAAGATAGATGGTAGTTTGGTCAAAAATATTGAGTCTTCAAAATTTTCTGTTTCTATTGTAAAGTCTATAATATTTTTTGCACGAGAACAAGGACTATGTGTTATCGCTGAGTATGTGGAAAATGAGACTATATTTAACATTTTAAAAGACTTAGGTGTTGAGTATTTTCAAGGTTACTATTTTGGTAAGCCCGAACCTTTAGAGTAGGAGTATACAAATGCTGATGCAATTATGGAGAGGAAAGTACAGTTTTGAGTTAATTAAATTATTAGCAGAGACTCTTAGCTTAGGTATTATAATTGTAAATATAGTTGCCCCATTGGTGATTGTATATCTTCTGTATGATTTTGTTGAGTATAGTATTCTCATAATTTGGGTATCAGTTCATATCTCTTCTTTTGTAGTACGAATGCTAATAAATAGACAACTTATTAAACACATTAAGAACAAGAGTAAAAAAGTTTATGCCTGTCTAAAAAGAATGTATCTAGTAATATTTATAAGTACACTTTTATATGGATATATTATCTGGGTTAGTATTTTATATAATGTGCCAGACACACATATTTTTTTAATTGCAACTATAATTTCAGGACTAGCAGCCGGCTCTTTGTATACACTAGGAGCTGTTTTTATTGCATACCTAATTTATATGGTTCCAAATTTTTTATTTTTAATTTCTGCAATGACATATCATGGTGGTGATATATTTGAACTATATGCTCTAACAATGTTTACAATGATAGGTATTTTTCTCATAGCTGGATATAAACACTACAGAGCAATACGTAATACAACATCATTGAACTCCAACTTTAAAACCCTTTATGAAAACTCAACTGATGGTATCGTTATTTTTCAAGAAAATAAATTTGTAAGTTTGAATAAAGCGATGTATAAGTTGTTCAAGTATGAGAGCGAAGAGGCTCTTTTATCAATTAGTTTAAGAAAGATTTCTCCTTTATATCAACCAGATGGTCAATCTTCGGTGAAAAAAATGGTGAAAATGGTTCAGTACACTTTTAAAGAAGGGTATGTGACTTTTGAGTGGCTACATAAGGATAAAAATGCAAAAGAATTTTGGTGTGAAATAGTACTTACAAAAATTTGTATTGATGGTATTGATCTTATATATGGTGCATGGAGGGATATATCAGATAGAAAAAAGTTAGAGTTCATGACCTTGTCTCTTAACTTAACCCTTGAACAGAGAGTAAAAGAAGAGGTAGAGTTAAACAGAAAAAAAGATGAACAGATGTTACATCAGTCGCGTTTGGCACAGATGGGTGAGATGATAAGTATGATAGCCCACCAATGGAGACAACCTTTGAGTGCCATATCCTCAGCAGCTGCTCTCATAAACCTTAAGGCACAGTTAGGAAAACTTGACAAAGAGACAGCTATAGAAATATCTCAAAATATAGCTAACTATACACAGCACCTTAGTGCAACTATTGATGACTTTAGGAATTTTTTTAAACAAGATAAACATAAAGAAGCAACTAGCTATACATACTTAGTTAATAGTGTTTTGAATATAATTCGCATATCATTAGAAAATAAAAATATAAAAATAAAAGAAGAACTTGAGTGTAAGGATTCTTTTATGACATACTCGAATGAACTCAAGCAGGTCATTATTAACTTGGTGAAAAATGCACAAGATGTTTTAGTAGATCATAAGATTACAAATCCATACATTAAGTTAAAGTCTTATACTTCTGATGGAAAACATATACTTGAAGTAACGGACAACGGTGGTGGAATATCCCCGAATGTGATAGATAAAATATTTGACCCACACTTTTCAACAAAGTTAAATAAAGATGGAACAGGATTAGGACTATATATGAGTAGAACGATAGTAGAAGAACATTGTGGTGGCAAACTTAGTTGTTATAACACACAAGAAGGTGCTTGCTTTAAGTTAGAGTTACCAAGTGCATAGTAGAAGTGATATATATAACAAGATATGGAGTAAAGCTTTTTTGTCTTCACTCTTTGTAGTGCAAAACAAATGGCATCAACATGGTGTTTTTTTTCATACTTTGCGAGTAACTTATTACTGCATAAAAGCAGGTGAGTTCAGAATGATTGGGGCTGGACTACTGCATGATGTTGGTAAACCTTTTACGGCATTTAAAAAAGATAAAGAAGATGATGAGTTTGGGGAATGGAGTTTTACAGACCACGAAGAGAGAAGCTATGAGATAATAAAAGAGTGGCCCTTTGTAAGTGAGTATACAAAAAAACTAGTGCGTTATCATTATCTGATACGTGACATAAAAAAGTCTAAAAAAGAGAACTTAAAAAGATATGCCCAGAAAAGTGCAATTTGGGAAACTTTGGATGAAGAGATGCAGGCAGATTTACACCGTTTTTTATCCTATGATGATGCTGGAAAAGGTAAAAAAAGACGCCCTTAATACTACTGTAACACTATTTCTATATAATATGAAAAAAATCAAGGTATTCTATGGAAACTATTAACCTCTTAACTATTATAACTATTGCTTTTTTAGGCTCATTTGGACACTGTATAGGCATGTGTGGTGGTATTGTTTTTGCATATTCAAGTATAAAGATAGAACCTCAAAGCTCAAAAATTTCTAAAACTATAGCACATCTACTTTACTCTTTTGGACGTGTATTTACTTACACACTCTTAGGTGTACTTTTTGGTAGTTTAGGAAAAGTAGCACGTTTTTCTGAGTTTACTAATGGGATTTTACTTATGGTTGCAGGTGTGGCTATGATTTTAGCAGGACTTTCACTTATGGGTAAGTTGAAATTTCTAACACTTGTTGAACACTCTTTTTCGAGCTCAACACTCTATAAAAAAACATTTAAAAAGATACTTAACTCAAAATCAAACGCTAGTTTCTTTTTTCTGGGTATGTTAAATGGGCTACTTCCATGTGGTTTTGTTTACTTTTTTGCGATTACAGCTGCAAGTACAGCAGATCCTCTATATGGGGCACTTGTGATGTTTATCTTTGGTGTAAGTACAATTCCAGCTATGTTTAGTTTAGGATTTTTAGCCTCACTCGCACAGGCTACAAGTTTTAGAAACATGATGATGAGTCTTTCAGCTATTATTGTTATCTTGTATGGTGTTTTTACTCTGTATAATGGGTACAACAGAATGAATACACCTCCTGCGATGAATAGTGAAACTACAGTACCCCACTGTCACTAATAAATATTTATTTTGCTATAATTAAATATAAATATAAATATAAGGTCTATACACATGAAAAACTCTATTATAGAGAGTATTAAATCTCTTCCTCCTCTTTCAAAAACGATTATAGATATTAACCAAGTTTATGCTGATGCGGATTCTAGTATTGGTGATTTGGCAAAGGCTATAGAGCCTGATCCTATGATAGTTGCTAACCTTATTAAAGCTGCAAATTCACCTTTATATGGATTTGGCAGTCAAATACGTAATATTTCACAGGCTGTAAGCCTTTTTGGTATGAGTATGACCCGCTCTATCGCCATTGGTAATTCTGTAAGAAAGCTTTTAAATGTAGATATGAAACCCTATGGTATAACAAGTGATGAGTTTGCAGATATCTCATCGAAACAGGCAAAGTTGATACTTTCATGGTACAAAACTATAGATAAAGAAAAAGCAGACAAGCTGTACCTAGCTGCATTTTTACAAGAAACAGGAAAAATTTTAATCTCTAGTGATATTATTCAAGAAGATGAAGATGTGAGTTTTAAGTCTGAGATAGAGATGACAAACAACATCGCACAGGTTGAAAAATCTTATGTTGAGGTAAGTACTGCTGATGTTACTGCTGCTGTGTTTGAGCACTGGGGTTTTGATGCAGAGTTTGTTGATATGATAAAGTATGCCGACAATCCATCTGTTGCACCAGAAGATGTAAAAGAATATGCAACTGTCTTAAATATTGTAAAAACAATAGTACCTATGAACAAACCATTTGGTGAGGGTTCTATAAACTTTGGTCTTCGTAAAGCTAGAGATGCTGGATATGATTATGAAGTACTCGAAGATATGCTTGATGAAATTTTAGATGTAATGGAAGATAATTAATGAGTAAAACTGTAACTGTCATAGATACCTTTGGCTTCTTTTTTCGAAGCTTTTATGCCCTCCCACAACACCTTAAAAACAAAGATGGTTTTCCAACTGGTCTTTTGACTGGTTTTACAAACTTTATAGCGACTCTGCAAAAAGATCATGACAGTGATTACATCATCTTCGCCATAGATACAAAGGGACCTACCTTTAGAAATGAGATAGACCCTAACTATAAAGCAAACCGTTCAGCACCACCACCAGAGTTATCAATGCAACTCCCAGTAGCCATAGAGTGGATAGATAAAATGGGTTATAAAACCTTAGGTCAAGTTGGTTTTGAAGCAGATGACATGATAGCTACTGTTGTAGAACTTGCAGAGCAAAAAGGTTACAAGGTACGTATAATTTCACACGATAAAGACCTTTATCAACTAATAAATGATGAAAAAAATATTGTAGTAGTTGATGCCATTAAACGCAAGCAGATGGATGAAAAAGCTTGTTATGATAAGTACGGAGTAACAGCTGCTCAGTTTACTGACTATCAGTCTATCTTAGGTGATAGTGCAGATAATGTTCCAGGTGTTAAAGGCATAGGAAAAGTAGGGGCTGAAAAACTTCTCAAAGAGTATGGTGATTTAGATAATATCTATGCACATGTTCAAGAGGTAAAGGGTGCAAACCAAAAGAAGTTACGAGAATGTAAAGAACAAGCTTATATGTCAAAAGAGCTAGTAACTCTTAAACGCGATGTCTTTGACACTATTGACTTTGAAGAGTACAAGATGGATGTAGAAAATCCTTTTGTAAATATCTATGATGAGTTAGTGAAGTATGAACAAAATGCCATTCTTCGTGTTATGCATGCGAGAAACCAAGTGAGTGACTCTAAGCGCGAGAGTGCAGCTGCGGCTGTAGTAGTTGAAGAAGAAGACTATGGTGTAGTCTTAGAGTTTAAAGCGACACTTTTAACAGATGTAAAAGAGTTAAACGCAGTACTCGAAAAGTTTACTCCTGAGACAATAGTCGCGTTTGACACTGAAACAACTGGGTTAGAATATGATAATGATAAACTTGTTGGGTTTAGTTTTTGTACTAACGATGAAGAGGCTTATTATGTTCCTTTTGCTCACTTTTATCTTGGTGTTCCCCATCAGATAAATGAAGATGATGCGAAGTCTGCTATAAGAAAAATATTTAATTCTAAGGTAGTTGGACATAACATCAAGTTTGACCTGCATTTTGTGACTCGCTTTTTAGAAGACGACTCACTTGAAGTCTATGCTGATAGTATGATTTTAGCTTGGCTCATTAACTCAAATGCAGGTCTGGCACTTGATAAACTAAGTGATGCACTTTTAGGTCATAAAATGGTCGCATTTAAAGATACTGTGAAAAAGGGTGAAACATTTGCAGGGGTAGAACTCGAAGATGCTTGTAAATATGCGGCAGAAGATGCCTATATCACAGCAAAACTTTATAATCTCTTTTTAGAGAAGTTAGAACTCCAAAATGCAACGCACTTAATAGATGAAGCAAAAGAGATAGAGTTTCCTTTCATCAAAACACTTTTAAGAATGGAGAAAGAGGGTATCGAAGTTGATGGTGCCTTTTTAGAGAAGTTTCTTACTGAGGTTAAAGAGACTCTTTCTAGTCTTACTATAAGTATACACTCTCTTGCTGGTGGTGAGTTTAATATTAACTCGACTAAACAGTTAGGTGTTATACTTTTTGAGACTCTTGGGCTTCCTGTGGGTAAAAAAACCAAAACAGGTTACTCAACAGATGAAAAAGTTTTAAATGCTCTTTTGGATACTCATGAAATCATTCCAAAACTTTTAGAGTACCGCGAAGTATATAAACTCTACTCAACATACATAGAGCCACTCCTTAAGTTAAGTAAAGCAGATGAGAAAAGTCGTATACATACCTCTTTTGTACAAACGGGAACTGCTACTGGGCGTTTGAGTTCTAAAAATCCTAACTTACAAAACATTCCTACAAGAACACCACTCGGTGCTAAAATCCGTCAGGCTTTTGTAGCAGGAGAAGGTAAAAAACTTATAGGAATTGACTACTCACAAATAGAATTACGTCTACTTGCTCACTACTCTGAGGATAGTGTTTTAGTCGCTGCGTTTAAAGATGACAAAGATATTCACCTTCAAACCGCCATCGTACTTTTTGGCGAAGAAGAAGGTCCATCAAAGCGCTCAATCGCAAAGACTGTAAACTTTGGACTGCTATATGGAATGGGACCGAAAAAACTCTCAGATACTTTAGGTATCACAACTAAAGAAGCAAAAGAAATTATAGAGAAGTATTTTGAGTCATTTCCTACTGTAAGAACTTATTTTAGAAGTATAGTTGATAGTTCAAAAGAGAAAGGCTATGTAGAGACACTTCTTAAACGCCGTCGTTACTTTGACTATGAAAATGCTACACCTATGTTTAGAGCAGCTTTCGAGAGAGAAAGTGTTAACTCAGTTTTTCAAGGAAGTGCAGCAGACTTAATCAAACTCAGTATGAATAAAATCCATACTGTTATAGAAGAAGAGAAACTAAACGCGAAGATGCTACTACAGATTCACGATGAGCTTATCTTTGAAGTAAACGCGGATGAGGCTGAAGCTCTTGGAAATAGGTTTAGAGATATAATGGACGGCATTATGGAGTTAAACATCCCACTCAAAGCGAGTCTTAACATCGGTGATAACTGGAGTGAGTTGAAATAGCTTCAACTCAAAGATGATATTCTTTTTTGAGTATACCACCAAAGATAGAGTGCTGCTGAAGATACTATGCTTATCAAAGTTATCCATAAGTATATGATGTCTAATTTGTAAAAGGCTAAGATACTAAAGAGTATAATAGGGGCTACAACTTGTCTATAAACACTTATGGGAAAGATGATAGCTGGTTTTTTTATACCTTGGAGAGTTGAGATATCGATAAAGATAAGTACAAAACCAAAAAATCCAAAACCACATACTTTGAGATACAAAACAGTCTGCGCAACTACAATGGTATCACTTGTTAAAAAACCCACCATATATTCGCCAATAGTAAAAAAAGAAAGCACACCGATAGCCGAAACTATAAAGCCAAGG
>DQSP01000217.1 GCA_015663215.1 Sulfurimonas sp. | reverse complement strand
TTAATTTTTTAAGATGTATGGCCCCGTCAAGTCCAGCAAAACCACCACCGAGTATTAATATTTTTTTCATTTGTACCTCATTTGAAAATATTATATTTTAATTATAATAAATATAACTTTAAAGCTATTTTTTATTGAGATAGTATACTGCCAACATACTTATACAACCACCAACAATAATATGTAACTCTATTGCTTCATCTAAGATAAACCATGCACTTAGAAGTGCAAAGAATGGTACCAAAAACATAAATGAACTTGTAGTTTGACTTCCAAGCTTTGAAGATGCCATAAAAAAGATGGTAGTAGCTACTGCTTGACCAAAAACAGCGAGATAGATAAGTGATACCCAAAACTTCAAACCCTCATCAAATACACTCAGTAGGTCTGCATCAAAAGCATAAATAAACGATGCAATAGTAGCAATAATAGAGATAAAAAAACTATAGTGAATGGGATGTATATGTTTTGCGGAGTGCTGAGAGAGAAGAGTCACTCCAGCCCAGACTAAAGCACAGAGTAAAAAGTAGATGTTTGAGCTTTGTAAAAAGAGTGATACATCATCTAACTCTAAGAGTATGAAACCTCCAAGAAGTCCAAGAAATAATGAAAAGTACTGGGTTGAAGTAAGATGTTTTTTATAAATCAAAGCAAAGAGTATAAAAGTCAAAACTGGGCTAAATGTTGTGATAATAACACTTCCACTCCCAGCAAGTCCAGCAGATATACCAATGAAAGAAAAAATCATAAACAAGATGTTTAAAATAGAACTGCTACCAATGTATAGGAGTGCTTTTTTATTGAGCGCGATGGGTTGATTAAAAACATAAAGTATAGGAATAAAAGTAAGGCTCATAAGAAAAAAACGCCAGAAGATAATAAGCTCTATAGTTTGAGTGTATGTGAGAATCTTCAGTGCTGTCCAACCACCTCCCCAAAGAAGCATGGCAAGGAGTAAGAGGTATTTAAACTTCTGTGTTTCGTTTTTCATATGTGTCTATTATTTTTGTCACTACTAAGTCTGAAGTTACATTAAGGGAAGTACGACACATATCGAGGATTCTATCTACCGCTACGACTACTGCGATATACTCAACTGGTAAGCCTAACTGATTAAGGATAACAACCATCATAACAAGCGATGCACTAGGAAGAGCCGCTACTCCGATGCTCAGAGAAACAACTGTGACTCCAAGAAGTACTTGATCACCAAAGCTAAGGAGTGCACCTGAAATGTTAGCGATATATAAAACAGCGATGCTAAGATAAGCAGCTGTTCCATCCATAGAAACAGTAGCCCCAAGAGGAAGCACAAATGAAGCTGTTTTTTTATCAACACCACCTACCTCTTCAACTATGCGCATACTTACAGGAAGAGTAGCCGCTGAAGATGCAGTTGAAAATGCCATGATAGTCGCTTCTCTAACTGAAAGCATATACTCATACGGATTTATCTTTGCAAAAAACTTCAACACTAAAGGAAGTGTAATAACACCATGAAAGATGATAACTCCAACAACAAGTAAAATGTACTCATACAGACCCAAAATCACATCAATACCTTGATCGGCTATGACATAAGAGATAAGAGAAAAAACACCGATAGGAGTCAGTTTAATAATCCACTCAGAGACTATGAGCATTGCTTCACTCACAGAAGTGAAAAAGCGCACAAGAGGTTCTTGTTGTTTTTCTATAAGGTGCAAAGATGCTACACCAAAAAGCACTGCAAAAACTATTATCTGCATCATAGAACCACTACTTAAAGAGTCAAAAATATTTGTCGGTATAAAACTCAAAAACATCGCTTCTAAAGAAAAAGGTGCCACAGTGTGAGCTTTAGCAAACTCTAAACCCTCACTACTTACATACTCCCCTATATGAAAGATATTCATAGCAACAATAGCCAAGATAGTCGCAAGAGCCGTTGTCAACATATACAGCCCAATAGTACGAATACCAAGGCGTTTAAGATGCTCAATGGAGCCTAAACCTAAGATAGCTACAAAGATACTAGAGAAAACTAAAGGCACGACTATCATTTTAAGAAAGTATATAAATGCAGTACCTATGACTTTTTGTTTGAGTGCTAGTTCTGGAAATAGTAAGCCAAATGTCACACCGAGTATGATGCCGAGTATCACTAGTGTATTTGTTGTAGTATATTTTTTTAGTTTTTGTATCAAATTTATCCCTTTAAAGGTGTAATTCTAGCATATTAAAGTAGATTTTTCTTTATCCAGTGAGAGAGTACATAAAGTCCCCAAATATGTTGTTTAAAATTCCCCGTACCTGCACCCTTAATATACTCATCGAGTTTCTCTTCCCTAAACAAGCCTGTTTGTCTGTTTACTTCTTTGATGAGTTCTATTTTTTTGGAGTTTATGAGGTACTCCATATATGGATTTGCAAAACCTTTCTTCTTGCGTTTGAGGATTCTTTCATCTAGTTTTCCATGCATCACTTTTTTGAGTAAAGATTTTGTAATACCCTCTTCGTAACGGAGTTTTGGATCTATACTAAAAATAGTCTCCACGAGTTTGTGATCTAAAAAAGGAGTGCGTGACTCGATAGAGTGAGCCATACTTACACGGTCAAGTTTAGTTAAGAAGTGCTCTGCTTGAAAGAGGTTTAGGTCTATGTATGAGTACCAAGTAGATTCATCTGTATGCCCAGAGTTAACAAACCTTTCTCTATAGTCTGCTAAGTACTTTAAACTTGCATTGTCTTTGACATTTCTTTTCATTAAAGCATTTTTTTGCAAGTCAGTAAAACTCTCTCCACTCGTACGAAAAAGCAAAGTATCATCAAAAACTCTTTTATACCACTCCCACTCTCTATTCATAGAAAAGTTAGCACGGAAGTACTTCTTGAGCCAATTTTTATGAGCTAAATTTCCCGCACTCTCGATGTCAAGATACTCAAAGTACTGTCTATACCCTAAAAAGAGTTCATCACTTCCCTCTCCACTCAAAACTACTTTATGTCCATCTTCTTTTATCTTCTCATAAAGTAGATAAAGAGGTACTGCGGCAGGGTCATTTAAGGGCTGGTCCAATGTATCTAAAACTTTTTCACTTGCATTTATAAACATCTCTTCATCTATCTCAACTTCTGTGTTTTGTATGCCTAAAAACTCAGCCGTTGCTTTTGCATTTTCTCGCTCATCATACTTCGTGAACTCTTTATAACCGAGTGTATAAGTCGGTAGATTTAGACCTTGTTTCTTTGCATAGTAGTTTATGGTAGCACTATCTATGCCGCCAGAAAGCAAAGATGCAGTAGAAGCATCACTATTTAAACGCAGCACCATTGACTCTTCTAAAACTTTTTCTATACTTTTTATGGCTTCATGACTATCTGTAATAATCTTTGATCTAGTGGATAAAATATCATAATATCTTTGTATAAGCAAAGTATTATCTTTATAAATAGCATATTCTCCTGCTGCTAAAGTACATATATTTTTAAAAAAAGTAAAAGGTGGCGTTGGTGCTAAAAAAGATAAATAAGAAAGCAGAGCATCTTCATTCATCTCGTTTTTTTTCAGGTAGGGAACAAGAGCTTTTATCTCCGAAGCAAAAATAAATGAGTCACCATTGAGATAAAAAAGAGGTTTTTTCCCAAGCCTGTCACGAAAAAGATAAAGAGTATCTCCATCAAGAAGTGCAATCGCAAACATACCTCTAAAGTGTTGCACAAAATCGACACCCCATTTTAGGAAAGCCGCGATAATCACTTCACTGTCACTCTGTGTTTGAAACTCAAAATCAAGCTTGCGTTTGAGCTCTTTGAAGTTATATATCTCACCATTAAAGGAGAGTAGAATATTTTGATGTTTGAGAGGTTGGTGTGAGCGATGATGAGTATCTTCTATGGAAAGACGTTGATGTGCAAAAAAGAGTCTCTCTTTTTGAACTATGCCACAGTGGTCAGGTCCACGATGTGAAAGCTTATTTAGAGCATTCTTTGCTTTGTTCTCATTATACTTGCCAATTATTCCAAACACTCCACACATCTACGTAAGCCCTTTTTCCAAAATACTAACATAAACTTATAAAATTAACATTTCTCTCTTAGTCAGCTTATAGGATTTATAGTGTAGAATAATAATATAAAATTTAACACAAAGATATTATTATGGAAAATACAGAAACTAAAAAAGTTGATTTTGACAACATGAGTACTATTCAAAAAATCAATGCTATTGATACTATCATCGATGAAAAGATTAGAGAATTTTTACAAGCAGACAATGGAGACTTGGACTTTATCGACCTTAAAGAAGCTAATGGTCTTACTGATGTTTACATCTCTTATGTAGGTGCTTGTGGTTCTTGTGAGAGTTCAGGTGGTACACTTACTTCTATTCAAAGAATTCTTAACGGACAACTAGAAACTAACGACATTAGAGTTTTCGCGATATAACATATGGGTGGTTTTGAAGGTGGTGATGAGGGTGGTTTTTGGGATGAGGATGCCATTGACACACTCATAAAAAAACAAAATAGCTCTGTCAAAAAGTCAAAACAAAAAGTAATCATAGAGATAAAAGACTCTGTTTACTCCCTTAAAGGCGATACACATTTAAGTATCGTACCTCAAAATTGTGCAAGTTTTACTATTGAGGGGTGTGAAGATATCCCTTTAGAGTCAAATGCAATCTATAAAGCGTACAAAACACTTATAGAGCTTACATGCGACTCCGATATAGAAGAGTTTTTTACTGAGCACAAAGTTTATCTCACTTCTGAGGAGCCAAGTTCACACAGTCTCAACTTTTTACTACTTGTCAAAGAGCTCTGCAACCTAGCACTAAGTGATGCAGAACTTCGCAAGATAAGTGAAGAAGTAGTTTAAAGTTCAGGTGCTATTCTTTCGAACTCATCTAAAACTTTTTTAAGATTTTTTCTATTTTTTAGTTTTAAAGTATTTGCCTCATAAATATTTTTTTCAGCTATTATTCCAGACAAATCAGCTTCTGCAGTATCTCCATACATAAAAATATACTCTTCACACTCATGAGTCTCAGAAATATTTATAATCAACTCTTTTAAAAGTTCACTCTCTACTTTCTTAAATGCACAAACCTGTAAAACATTCCACATCTTGTACTCAAAATCATTCAAGTCAACTTTTTCATTGCCATAGAGTATCACGACAAGAGGAGTAAAGTTAGAGATGAAACCAGCAGGAGTGAAGTGATACGAAAAATTATCTTGTGTCATAATCTAAAACCTTTAGTAAAATTATACCTAAGTCTTTGATGCTATAATTTGAAATATAATAAACAAGGAATTCTTTTGAGTTATACATCTTGGTTCACAGAACATGCAGCTAAACATAAGCAAATAGTTACAAAACTTGTGGCAAAGAACTACACAAAAGAGCAAATCATAGACTACTTTGACTTTGATAACATGGTAAAAGCAGAACCAGAGTTTTGTCCCTTGTATAAAGACAATAAAAAGTGCCATGATATGGAAAAGCTTAACTGCTACATCTGTGCCTGTCCAAACTTCCGTTTTGATGATGATGGCATAAAGAAAATAGAGCAAAACACTCAGTATAGCTTTTGTGACATAGAATCAAAAGATGGTAGACAAGGTGTTTACGGAGATAAAATTCATCAGGACTGCTCCAAATGTGGTGTTCCCCATCACCGTTCTTATGTTGAAAAAAAGTTTGACCTTGAATGGACAACTATGATGAAGCAGTGCCAACTCTAAATGGGTGTCAAACGCAAGTTATCACTTACTCAGGTCAAAAACCTTTTTCCTGCTTATAAATTTAGCTCTCTTGTTCCAAGTAGTAGTGGCATTGTAGACACAACTTATATCTCAGATAAGTATATTATCAAGTACTATGAACGCGGTATAAAAGAAAAAATATCCCTAGATTCCGATATATCACTGCGTTTACAGAGTGCGGGATTAAATGTATCAAGACTTCTCAAAAGCTCACAAGCTTGGTATCTTTATGAAAAGCTTCAAGGCAGTTCACCCCGAAGCATTCACTATTTTCATATCCAAGCACTTGCTCGTTTTATGGCGAAATTACACTCCGTAAAAATCCCTCATAGAGAAAGTTTTATACAAAAGTATGCGATAAAACAAAGACTTTTACAGATTAAATCTACGAACTATCGTTTTTATAAAACACTAGAACCTCTCAAGAGCTATAAGCCTCAGAATGATGGTTTCATTCATGGTGATATTTTTAAAGATAACACTGTTTTTACTCAAGAGAAGATAGGAGTTTTTGATTTTATAGATGGCGGAAATGGCTCTTATGTTTTTGACATATCAGTAGCACTTCTCTCTTTTAACTCATCAAAACGAAGCTCCTACATAACACTATTTTTAAAAACTTACAACCAAAATGCTCCTAAAAAAATAGATAAAACAGAACTAGCTAAAAACATAAAAATAGCGGCACTTTTTTATGGAATGCTTCGGCTTGAGAGTCAAATAAGTGGTTCTCGTGCTAAAGAGCTGATATTTTGGTAAAATAACAGTATGAATATATCTATCAACCAAGACAACTACGAAAACACTATGACAAACTTAGACTTTGATGAGTTCTGGGATGATGTAGAGATATGAAACATGGTGCGAACATATACAAGTATGCCAAAAGAATTGAATGCTCCCCTGATGAGATAATTGACTTTTCTTCAAACATCAACCTCTATCAACAAGAGATAAACTTTTCTCTCTCAAGCAAAGAAGTAGCACAGTATCCAGATAGTGAGTACAAAGAATTTCGTACATTCTTA
Organism: Sulfurimonas sp.; assembly: GCA_015663215.1. GTDB lineage: Bacteria > Campylobacterota > Campylobacteria > Campylobacterales > Sulfurimonadaceae > Sulfurimonas. Next base: position 2,196 of record DQSP01000217.1, on the reverse strand, counting down.
GCACAAAAGTATAAGATAAAAAGATCTCAAATAGCTCTTTTTAATGGTGCGACTACAGCAATTTATGAGCTTTTTTCTTCACTTAAACGAAAGAATGTATTTTTATATGCCCCTTTGTATGGGGAATATGAAAAAGCAGCCTTAGAGACGAAAAAAAACATCTACAAAATCAACCGCATAGAAGATGAAACACAGATACCCCTTGATGACTCCATAGTAGTATTTGTAAACCCTTCAACACCCGAAGGCACTTACTATAAAAATATCAAAGAACTTATGAGTTCTTGGATGGAGCTTGACTGCACTATTATTTTAGATGAGAGTTTTTTAGAGTTTGAGAAATTAGACTCAATGAGAGATGAGATAAACAGCTATAAAAGACTCTATATAGTTCAGTCTTTCTCAAAGTTTTATTCTTGTGCTGGTGTGAGAGTTGGAGCGATATTCTCAAACAAAAAGAACATCCAAAAACTCCAAACCCCACTGTGGAATCTCTCACAACTTGATATAAACTTCTTAACACAGCGTTTAAGTGATGAAGATTTTTCAAAAAAGAGCAGAGAGCTTCATAAAATACAAAAAGAGGAACTTCAAAATATACTCAAAGAGTCTAAACTTTTCACTGAAATAGTAGAGAGTGATAGTAATTTCATCCTCACCTATGCAAACAATGGCGAAGAACTTTGGCACAAACTACTAGAACAAAAGATACTTGTAAGAAAATGTAACAGTTTTGACTACCTCAACAACAACTGGTTACGTTTTGCTGTTAAGGATAAAGAAGCACATGAGGCTTTAAAAAAGGCTCTTTATGCACTCACTTAGTATCTTCGGTACAAGTAGTGATGCTGGAAAATCCACTCTTGCATTTGCCATCACTTATCTGCTTCATAAAAGAGGCATAAAAGTAGCACCTTTTAAAGCACAAAATGTATCTAACAACTCTCAAGTGACTGATATCGATAGTGGGGAGATAGCTATACCTCAGGCTTTTGCTGCTGAGGCAATAGGTCTAGCCACACGACCCTCTTTTAACCCCATACTTCTCAAGTCAGGTGGAAAATCTAAAGCACATATGATTATAAACGGTAAAAGTATTGGCAATACTGATGTCTGGGAGTATTATCGTAACATCAAAAAACTTCAGCCTGTAGTGAAGTCTGCGTTTAAGAGTTTGCAAGATGAGTTTGAGTGCATCGTTGCTGAGGGTGCTGGTAGTCCAGTTGAGCTTAACCTTATGGACAAAGACCTCTCAAACATCTATGTAGCTGATGAGTTTAACACTAAGATAGTCCTCATAGCAGACATACAGCGCGGTGGTGTTTTTGCCTCTATCTACGGTGTCTATCACTTACTTCCTAACAAACTTCGTAAAAACGTTATAGGTGTTGTTATAAACAAGTTTCAAGGCGATATGTCTCTCTTTGATGAGGGTGTAAACATCATAGAAAAAGAGTTTAAGATTCCTGTTTTAGGAGTTGTACCTTTTAAACCTTTTAATCTTGGCTTTGAAGACTCAGAGTCCCTCATGAACTACACTCAAGAGACTCAAAATGCCATCATTACAGTAGGTGTTATCAAACTGCCCCACATGTCAAACTTCACAGACTTTGAGCCTCTTATAGCTGACAAAGAGATAGAGCTGCGTTTCATTACTTCTGTAAGTGAAATGCACTCATGTGACTTGTGTGTACTACCAGGAAGTAAACGAGTTATAGATGATTTATCTTGGTTAAGAGAACGAGGTTTTGAGAAAAAGCTAAGTAGTAAAGAAACTCCTTTAGTCGCTATCTGTGGTGGATATGAGATGATGTTTGAGAGGATTTTAGATGAGGGAAAGATAGAGTCTGACCTTGAAGAGGTCAAAGGCTTTGGGCGACTTAAAGGGGATGTAACATTCCAAGAAGAAAAGATAGTAAAAAAAGGAAGTTATAATATATTTGGCATTATTGCTGATGGCTATGAAATACATAACGGCATCACTAAAAAACGGTGTAAAGAGAAGAAAAACTTCTACGGAACTTTCATTCATGGGCTTTTTGATAATGACGATATGAGAGAGTATATCTTCACACAAATCAACCCGAACTATAAGGGCTATAACTTCAAAGAGTACAAGAAAAATTCCATTGCCGAGTTTGCTTCGCATATAGATGAGCATATTAATATGCAAGTCATTATGGAGACTTTAAATGA